>JAYTTG010000420.1:0-4298 GCA_043745175.1 Microbacteriaceae bacterium | reverse complement strand
TGGTTGTCACCGCAACCGGCAGTGCAGGCCTGCGCAGCGACGGCGTCCACATCACGCCGATCACCGCGCTTGCGCCCTAATTCTTGGGCTTTATCGCTTACCCCGAAATCACTCCGAGGGTGCACCAGACGGTCCAGGAGAACCCCGAGGGCCTCGAAGAATCAGGGGAATCAGGTCCACGAGAACGTTCGGGACGAAGAGGTCGCAGGTTCAAATCCTGGTACCCCGACAGAGACGCCAGAAGGGCCGCACGCTGTGCGGTCCTTCTTGCTTCCCCGGCTCCCCCCGTCACCTATTCGACGAAATGCAGGATCCTGTGTAACGGATGCGGCGAAGGAGGCTCATCCGCCACTCCTGTCACAGGAGTTCCTGCATTTCGCACGCCGGAGCGGAGGGGGCGGACTCGCGCCTACTCAAAGTCCGCGTCGGGGGCCGATCCGTATGCGGTGTCAGGCTGGTCCACGAGCACGCGGCGGCGACCGCTGCCCAGCAGGCCGTGACTCTCGTCGAGGTAGCACGCCCCGCAGAGCGACTCGTAGGTCACTTCGAGCGCCCCATCGATGGCCACCTGGTCACCGTCGAAGATGAATCGACCGTCGATCTTGCGTGCGTTGAACACGGCCTTACGACCGCACCGGCAGATCGTCTTCAGCTCTTCGAGGGAGTGAGCAATCTCGAGCAAGCGTCGGCTCCCGGGGAAGGCCACAGTCTGGAAATCGGTGCGGATTCCATAGGCCAGCACCGGCACTCCCTCAATGATCGCAATGCGCAGCAGGTCGTCCACCTGCGTCTCGCTGAGGAACTGCGCCTCATCGACGAGAAGGCAACTCACCTCCACCCCGGTGGCCGCGAGCACCCGCGCACGCTGGAGTTCAAAGCGGGAATAGACGTCGTCGGCCGGGGTGATCACGAAGTCGACCGGGCGACTAACGCCGAGCCGCGAGACGATTGCGCCGTCGCCCCGAGTATCCACAGACGGCTTCGCCAGCAGCACCTGCTGCCCGCGCTCTTCGTAGTTGTAGGCCGCTTGAAGCATCGCCGTGCTCTTGCCGCTGTTCATCGCGCCGTAACGAAAATAGAGCTTTGCCACTACTGGAGGTATCCGTCCTCGGCGGCCCGGCGGATGAGATCCGCCTTCTTGCTCGCCGGTCTGTTTGCTTTGGCGTATTTCTCCCGCACCCGACGCAGGTAGGTCTTGGCGGTCTCGTATTTCACGTTCATCTTGCTGGCCACTTCGCTGGTGCTGAAGCCGGCCACATACAGCTTAAACGCCTCCGTTTCGCCGTGGCTCAGCTTGGGTCGAGACTGATGCTTCGTTGCTCCGACCGGCAGCGGACGCCAGTCTTTTTGAAGGTTCTTTCCGGTCTGGACTCCCATGACGGCGCGCGCGCTGTCCATCACCTCGCGCATGGGGATGGCCTTGGAGAGAAACGCGGATGCCCCGGCATCCAACGCTCGCTCACGGGCCTCCCTCGTGTCGAGGCTCGACAGCACGATCACCTTG
Organism: Microbacteriaceae bacterium; assembly: GCA_043745175.1. Classification (GTDB taxonomy): domain Bacteria; phylum Actinomycetota; class Actinomycetes; order Actinomycetales; family Microbacteriaceae; genus Lacisediminihabitans. Next base: position 2,794 of record JAYTTG010000420.1, on the reverse strand, counting down.
GCTCCGGCAGCCCGGCAGGTGCGCACCCGTGCCTCGATCGAGACAGATTCCTTCAATTGGAAGTCAATGAAAACAAGCTCCGTCGGGAAATTTTCGCTGTGTACGAGCTGCGACCAGGTGCCCGCGCTCAACACAAGGTCGAAGTCGGGAGCGTTTGCGCTGATCCAACTCGACAAGCTGTCGAGAAGCACCTCATGATCATCAAGGATCGCGAGACGTACCCGTGGGCCAGTGTGGCCAGCGACCGAGCTAGTCGTGGTCATAGGAAAACCTTAGTGCGAGCTCGGGTTGCACGAAGTCAACCTCCAGTGTGATGAATACGGCACGCATGACTGCGAGGAACGGGGCGAATGTGGAACGCATGACATGGTCACTGACTGGCACCCGTGCTGTGATGACGCCCTGATTGCGGTCGCCATGGCGTGACAGCACGATGCGTAGGTGATCACGACTGAACCCGGGAATGGTGATGAAGGCCACCAGAAGCGCCCGGATCGCGGTGCGCTGGGCTACGGTCATCACCGATGCCACCCGATGCGGATCGTTCACGATGATTCGGGCCGCTCCCGGTCGATTCGTGCGCTCGACTGCCGTGTATTCGAGGAGCGACTCGAGCCAGGAACGATCGACCTCCTCCACCATGACCTGTCGGATTGCGTCGGCGATCATCCTCGCCCGGTCACGGTCGGCGGTGGTGAGGGTGTCCCGCGCGAGTACATCGGTGAAAAACGGCAGCACGTCACGATTGAGGATGGTGATGTGGTCCTGCTGCACCGAGCGAGCGATACCCTCGCGTAGTTCTCGCACCAGGCTGACGGATGCCGCCTTGGCCCGTTTCTGCCAGCGCTCGATCGACTTCACGACTCCGTCGGAAAACATCGCCGCCGAAAAGCAGAGCGCGAGCATCGGCGTTACGGCCACGGCAACACAGGAAAGAAGCGGGCCGGATGTCACGAGCGACGGCGTCTCGAAATAGGTGATGACTCCAATCGTGACTGCGGAGAGCATGCCCGCTCCCGCGATCTCCTTCGCCGGTCGGTACGGACCGAGAGCCACTAACAGGATTCCCAGTGTGACCGGGCCCCAGTCGTCTCGGATGTACATGTTCGTGCCCCACTGCCCAACCGCTTCGCAGAGAATCGCCAGCATCGCTATCGTGTGGGCGGCGGCATGCGTACGAGCGGTGAGCGGAGCACGGGTGGGGTTCGAGCCGTAGATCACGATTGCTCCTGCGATGGCGAGCAGGGCCAGGGCGAGAACAGCGAAGACGGGATTGGAGATCTCCGCCTCACCTCGCACCGTCATGAACACCGCGTAGAGAAAGGCGCCGAAGAGCAGGAAGATCGCGACCGGGGCAACTCCTGTGCTACCCGCCGGGTCCAGTTGCTGGCGTGTGCGTTCGATTGTGGTCACGAGGCATCGACCTCAGAGGATCCTTCGGAGGAGGATCCTCCGGCGGACGAAGGGGAAGAGCAGGGAAGCGTGGGAATGCGGATCATAATCGACGTGCCACGCCCCGGTGTCGACCAGATCTGCACGACGCCCCCGACCTGCTCGATCCGCTGGCGCACCGATTGCCGAATGCCGAGCCGGTCGGGTGCGGTCTCCGCCTCGGAGAATCCACGGCCGGCGTCGATAACCATCACCGAAACCTCGGACTCCGAATTGAAGACAGCGACCTCGGCCCGGGTGAGACCCGAATGGCGCAACACGTTGTAGAGACACTGTTTCGCAGCGAGTGCGAGTGCGAGTGAAGCCTGTGTGTCTAGACGGGATATCGCCTCGAAGTCCCCGGTGCACGCGACCTCGAGGCCCAGCGCCCGCGATTCCACGATTGCCAGGAACAGCGGACTCTGCTCCCAGCGTTGCCGCATGCCCGGATCGGTCTCCGGCTCGGGCTCGGCAAGCCACTCCTCACCGATCAGGACCCCCAGATCGCGCTCGACCTGGGTGCGCAGGAGCGGGTCAAGGGTGTCGTCGACCGATCCGGCGATCGCAGCCAAGTGGCTCAGCACAGTGTCGTGCAGGAGCGATGCAGCCTTCACCTCAAGGCGATGGCGCATCGCCCCCAGCTCTTCATCGCGCGCGGCGCGATGAAGCATTGGCTGGGTTCGACGCGATCTGCGCCGGCTCAGGCTGCCGACGATGAAGATGAGGGAGGTGACGGCATAGGCGAGAAAAGTGGTGACCTCAAACTGCCAGGGCTGACCCGTCACGACGAGGGCGGCGGCGACGGAGAGCTCAGCGGCGAGGTATCCGGCTGTGCACCATGCCAGCCTCGGTACGATGTGCGGTGCTGATCCCCCGACCATGATGAGGGCGATCTTGGGAAGGGCGAGAGCGAACACATCGCTTTCGAGGATCGGCGGATCCTGCGAACAATAGGTGACGACGAACCAATAGGTGCAGGCGGCACCGACCACGAGATAGGCGATCGAGTAAAGGGTGTCTCGAGTTCGAGCGCTGAGATACAACAATACGAGCATAGGGGCGATCGCCGCTATTGCCGGCCAGAGAACGGTGGACGGACGGTAGAACTGGAATGCCAGCGTCGACACGAGAGCGGCGAAAAGGCAGGTGTACGCCACAGCGTTGAGCGCCCGACCAAACGACCGACTGACGGTTCGCTGCGCCAAATGGGACGGCAAACCGAGGGACATACACTTCCCTCCCTTGGCCGTCAGGGACCTAGTATCCCATTGAGCTGAGTTTGTTTGTACCCCGTCGGGCGGCAAATTCTTGAGATCTAGACTTGTTTTCGACGAAAACGTCCCCTCTTACCAACACAAATCCG
>JAYTTG010000419.1:0-4302 GCA_043745175.1 Microbacteriaceae bacterium | reverse complement strand
GCCAGCTGGCCGGCGCCGTGATCTACGAGCTGCACCTCGGCACCTTCACCCCGGAGGGAACGCTCGACTCGGCGATCGACAAGCTCGACCACCTCGTTTCCATCGGGGTCGACTTGGTGGAGTTGCTGCCGGTCAACGGTTTCAACGGCGACCACAACTGGGGCTACGACGGGGTGCTCTGGTACGCCGTCGATGAGACCTACGGCGGGCCCGCCGCGTACGAACGGTTCGTGGATGCCGCTCATGCGCGCGGTCTCGGCGTGATCCAGGACGTGGTCTACAACCACCTCGGCCCGAGTGGAAACTACCTGCCGCGCTTCGGCCCATACCTGCACGACGAGGGTTCGAACACCTGGGGCTCCTCGGTCAACCTCGACGAGCCCGCCGTGCGGTCGTACGTGATCGACAACGCGCTGATGTGGCTGCGCGATTTCCACGTCGACGGCCTGCGCCTCGATGCCGTGCACGCTCTCGTGGACAACTCGCCGAAACACCTCCTGCAGGAGCTCTCCGAACGCACCGACAGTCTCTCGGCCTTCCTCGGACGACCACTCACCCTCATCGCAGAGTCCGACCTCAACGATCCGAAACTCATCACGCCGCGCGAAGGCGGCAGCGGAGGCTACGGCCTCCAGGCCCAATGGAGTGATGACTTCCACCATGCCCTGCACGTGGCCCTTACCGGCGAAACGAGCGGCTACTACGCCGACTTCGCCCACCTGGATTCCCTCGCCAAGGTGGTCACCCGTGGTTTCTTCCACGACGGCACCTACTCGTCGTTTCGCGAGCGTGACCACGGGCATCTGATCGACACCGAGCACATGCCGTCCTGGCGCCTCGTCGTCGCCAACCAGAATCACGACCAGATCGGCAATCGCGCCGTGGGAGACCGGCTTTCTGCCCAGCTCGACAACGGCCAGCTCGCGATTGCCGCAGTGCTCACCCTCGCCGGTCCGTTCACTCCGATGCTCTTCATGGGCGAGGAGTGGGGCGCCAGCACGCCCTGGCAGTTCTTCACCTCGCATCCGGAGCCCGAACTCGGCAGGGCAACCGCCGAGGGCCGCATCGCCGAGTTCGCAAAAATGGGCTGGGATCCGACAGTCGTGCCCGATCCCCAGGATCCCGAGACCTTCCAGCGGTCCAAGCTGAATTGGGACGAGGTGGCGGATGCCGGCCACTCCGGCCTCCTCGCGCTCTATCGGTCGCTGGCCGTGCTGCGCCGCGACCGCCCCGACCTCACCGACCCGCGGATGTCACGGATCTCGACCGAGTTCGACGACGACGCGAAATGGTTCGCGCTGCATCGCAGGGATTCGACCGACGGAGGCACCAGCATCGTCGTGAACTTCGCCGACTTTCCGGTGGCGCTGCCCTACGGTGGCACGGTGCTGCTGGCGACGACGGATGCCGTGGCGGCGTCATCCACGGAGATACTGCTCGGCGCGCGCGCGGCGGCGATTCTCGCGCGCTGAGGTGAGGCGTGCCGCCGGAATGGTGCCGATGTCGTCTCGACCGCGTTAGCTTCCGGACCCGCCACTCGCGGTCAGGGCGCACGCGATCCATTGGGAGTTGCCCGCAGGGTATTTCTCCAAATATCCGCCCGCGGTAACTCGGTCTGCAACCGGGAACGCCCGCGTACACCGCCTACCCGATCGACTCCCTGCAGCGACCTGATGAAGCGTACGCTGTCGCCATGGATGAGAAAACTGGCGTCGACGAGCGTCGTGCAGGGGAAAAATTCGTCCGTTTCATCGACTGGCTGAACCATAAATTGATCCCCGTAATTGGTCCACCGGATTTGGGACCGTACGATGCGGTCCTGCAAAAAGTGGGTGAAGCGCTGTGCCCGGTGTGCGGCACACCGATGACCGAACACAGCATCGATCATTCGGCCGCAAACACGCTTCTCAACTGCCCGGCGCCCCACAAGCCAGTACCGGTTCACGATCAACCGATCAATGAATTAGGGATGCCGAAGCGAGGTAAGTGACGCCCACGCGCCCCTCTCCAAAAGTTGGTCGTGCAAACCGTCACTGTATCCATTCTGGCAAGCGGCGAAGTGCGAGCAGTTGACGGCTACCGTCTGCGGCCATGCTCACGTCTGCCTCAACGAAGGTTCCAGAAATCGGGCAGAGATGGGTCACTAGATCATGTGCGACGAGTCTCACCGTTCCGGTTCCATCGTCGATAGTGAACCCGATGCCGGTGATGGGGCCGGCAACATGTGTTGTGCGGCCCTGGATTGTTCCGGACGCTTCGCCTCGTGATGCGGCCGAGCGCAGTTCAGCGATTTTCGTCGTGGCACCAGGCGGCAACAGGTCGCCCGATGATGTGCCCAACGAACGAAGCCAGGGCTCCGGCGTTCCTTCATCGAACAGCGTGAGGTAGGTTCCCCACAGCGGATCCGGGAACGTAAAGGATCCGGGGCTGCGCTCCCGTCGTGCCATCGGTACAACTGCTCGATATCCTCACCCAGGTCCAAAGGAGCGATCATGGTTCGAAGTGCCCTGATTCCCTCATCGTTCAGCCCAGAACCCATCGACTGGACTGCCTCGGGTACGACCTCAGCAACCACAGCATCGAAACGGACAAGTCCCCGGTGAAACATCATTTTCATAGTTTTCCCGGGCAGGCGGTACATTGCCACAACGCTCGGCGCCCCAATTCGGGGCCAGCGCAGCCGACGCGATGGACGCATCCCGCGCGCTCACGGGTGGTCCCGCGCCCAGTCGTCGGTATATCCGGGAGGAGACGTCCGGGCGGCGACACAGAGATCACCGAATGCCCGGCCGGATAGCCGTCCTTGTTCGGGCCGCCCGGTGCAGGGGCGGGGTGAGCGCGTGCCAGTATTTTTTGCGGCTGAGGAGTCGCTGGACATCGGTGCCACGCAATAGCCAAGACGTTCTTCCCATTGACCTTGTGTACGCGGCCGATGGGTGATTTGCCGCCGATGCCGCTATGGCGTCTGCGGGGAATGCAGCTGAGGAGGGAACCGTCATCGCCGCGGGGCAGATCGCGGTTCGCGGGCCTCATCCGCGGTGCGATAAACCGGGACGTCATCGAGGCGAGCCGTCTGGTCGGCGTGACCGTGGTGCCGTGCCGCCAGCACCAACGAAATCTTTCAGGGAGCGGGGTGTGGCCAAGTAGCGGCGTTGGTGCGATCGCGGGTCCCGGCCGAAATGCTCGAGCACGTCTGTATCTGCGTCACTCCGTGTGCCGGGCGGTGCGGCGAGCACTGTGGACGTGAGGAGTGGTCGAGGAGGCCGGCCTTGCCGCGGGCCCGGTAGCGGCGTACCCATTTGGAGATCGTCGTGAGAGAGACGTGAAGGCGCTCGGCGGCGCGCGCCTTCACCCAGCCGTCCTCGATGACCAGCTCCGCGAGTATGCGGCGCCCTTCGAGGGCCAATGGAGCGTTGGGATGGGTAACCCAAGAAATGAGGGCCTCCATGGCACCAGGTCGAGTGTGGTGACCCAATCGATTCCGGAAGTCCTCACCTTCTTCACCTGACCTTACGCACACAACCGCCGTGGCAAAAACACCCTGGCGCAAAAGTAGGCGGCGAACTTTTTACCGAGTAACTCGTCGCCGCTCGCAACTCGTCGCCGCTTAGGCACACCTCGCCGGAAGACACTGCGGTCGCTGGCGCTTCCCCGCCATTGCTGCGCGAACTGCCGGTCCGGCTGTGAGTGCCAATTGTGCGCCTGGGTACGCACCTGGTTGGCAGCACTGGGAAACCGTGCCGAATTCTTAGCTGCGGCCTCGGCCTACTCGACTCTCTCCTCGATGATGCACTCGGTTATTGCGGGAGCTGGCCACCGCCCCTTCGAGTTCATGGGCACGGTCACGCGCCTCGTTCTCCAGCACCCCGCAAGCAATCGCTTCCGAAGAAACCCATCGAGACGCATCCGACGATTTCTGGCTGGACGGAAAGAACGACCGACCCGCCGGAGAACCTGCGCGTCGACACTCCGACTTGCTCCCGTTCCCGGTCATTTTCACCTCAGCCACATCGTGGAAAAACGTGGCATCCCCCGGGGAAACCAGCACGGGAGAGCCAAAGCACGTACACGATCGAGCCAAATGACTTCGGAGTATCCCTCGAGCTGACCGCGAGCCTGCGCCGGCGGGCCGTGCCTGCTTTGGAGTGTAGAACGTGGCGGCAACCATTAACGTCCGAATTGGCCCCCACGAAGCTCTACCGTTGAGTCATGATTCCGGAGAGCTGGCGTGAGCACCGGCGTGACGACGATAACGAATTGCTCGGCTACATTGACGAACTCCATGGCATGTTCCAGGCACGA
>JAYTTG010000418.1:0-4313 GCA_043745175.1 Microbacteriaceae bacterium | reverse complement strand
CTTGTCGAAAGCGGCCACGTGAGCTCCATCCCCGGATGCATTCAGCATCCGGAACTAGTCCTCGTGACGGCCACCACACGTTTCGAGACGAACTTGCGTGGCCGTCTCGACCAGGCGCCATACCTGATACCTCGTACGCTACGTCGGCCGCCCTCCCGGGGATAACCGACACGCCCGGCGAGGCATTACGCGAAGATTAACGTTTGAGAAACCGACGGCGCAACTCAGACAGTGATGTCAGACAGTGATAGCCGAGGCGTAACTCGTGAATGCCCCGCGCAGCATGTCGAAGGTCTCGTCATCGGTGGAAACATGCGGGCTCAGCCGCGCGGCACGGCCGCGAACGGAGACCGTGACTCCGTGGTTGAACAGGGATGCCGTAAGCAGCGTGAGCTGGTCGGGAGCCGGTTCGAGCACGACGATCCCCGCGCGCTCGTTCTCGGCTCGCGGCGATGTGACTGGCACCGCGTACTGGTCGGCGAGGTCGATCACCCGGGAGACCTTTTCTGCCAGCCGTGCGCTGATCGCCGGGACACCCACTGTCCCGATCTCCTCAAGGGCCGCGGCGAACCGCGCCTGGTCGATTGGGCTCGGGTGACTGATGCTGTAGGCCGCGGCCCCGTGCGCCGGCGGCTGCACCCCGTCGAGGGGCAGGCCGTACGTGTCGGTTGCGTTGAAGCCGCTGAACACCGGGGTGAGGCGCTCGAGCGCTCGATTGCTCAGGGCGAGGAACCCGGTTCCCCAGCCCGCCCGCACCCATGACTGCCCGCCGCTGGCGATGACATCCGCCACTTCGAAGGGTGCGTCGACGATGCCAAAGCCCTGCATCGCGTCAACGATGAGTAGGCGATCGCCGATCACCTGGCGGATGCCCTCGATGTCGGCGAGATAGCCGGTGCGGAAGTCGACGAGGCTCACCGCCACCGCGACGATACTCGACGTGAGCTGGTCGCGGATCACCCCGGGTGTCACCGGTCCATCGGCGGTATCGAGCCAGTGGGGCGCAAGCACTGACAAAGAGTCTGCCGCGCGCGCCGCGGCGAAGGGAAGGGCCGGGAATTCCGCGGCCGACAGGAGCACTCCCCCGGTGATGCCGAACATCGCGTGCATCAGCCCGGAAGTCGTGTTCGGTTGAAAGACGATCTGGTCGGCGCGAAAATTGGTGAGCGCGCCGACTGCTTCGCGCACCCGGGTGTCCTGTTCGTCCAGGCTCGAGAGACTGCCGAACCGCGCCCTCCGCAAAAGCTCTACCTGGGCCTGTTGTTCTTCGATCACGACACGACCAAAGGGTCCGACCGAAGCAAAGTTCACGTAACCGGGCTCCTCGGAGAACCCGGAGGCGAAATCGTCGATTGTCGTCATCTCTCTCCAACCGTAGCGGTTGGGGATCAACCCGAGGTGCGCGGTCTCAGCTTCCGAAACGGCGCTGCCTTCGGGCATAGTCGCGCAGGGCGCGCAGGAAGTCGACTTCTCGCAGGTCGGGTCCGAGTGCCTCCACGAAGTAGAACTCGCTGTGGGCGCTCTGCCACAGCATGAAATCGCTCAGGCGCTGCTCCCCCGAAGTGCGGATCACAAGGTCAGGGTCGGGCTGGCCTCCGGTGTAGAGGTGGTCGCCGATTAGCTCCGGGGTGAGGATCTCTGCGAGGGCATCAAGTGTTCCCCCTTCGTCTTCGTGCTTCGTGACGATGCTGCGCATGGCATCCGCGATCTCCCGGCGCCCGCCATAGCCGACCGCGAGGTTGATGTGCATTCCGGTGTTCGAGGAGGTGCGCTTCTCCGCGGCCCTGAGCGCCTCGATGAGCGAGGAGGGCAAGCCGTCATCCGAGCCAACGTGCTGCACCCGCCAGTCGCGAAACTGCGACAGGTCTTCGGCCAGATCGGCGATGATCTGCAGCAACTCGTCGAGTTCCTCCGTCGCGCGCCCGGTGAGATTGTCGGTGGAGAGCAGGTAGAGGGTGGCGGTGGCGATTCCGAGATCATCGCACCAGATCAGGAACTCGCGGAACTTTGCCGCGCCGGCCCGGTGCCCGTGGGCGGCCGTCTCGAGCAGTCGCTGCCTGGCCCAACGCCGATTGCCGTCGAGAATCATCGCGATGTGCTTCGGCAGTTGCTGGGTGGCCAGAAAGCGGCGAATACGGTTTTGGTAGAGCCCGTAGAGGATGCCTCGTCCGAAGGGAACCGCCCGCTTTGCCACATCAATACGCTAGTACACGAGCCGCCCTGCGCTGCCAGAAGCTGCCCCCGAGGCGGCACTAAACTCGCATCCATGGCATCCGAACCGGATCAGAACGCGCTCGACACGACCGATGACGGACCCGACCTGCCGAATATCCCACTGCTGGACGACGCGCTTGAGACGCGGTCGGGGCTGACCCGCGAGGAACTGCTGGCCGGCAAGCCGTCATGGCGCGGCTGGATCCACGCGGTGACCTTCCCCGTGGCGATCGCGCTGGGGATCGTACTCATCACGCTCGCAGAGGGTGTGCCCGCGAAGGTGTCGAGCGCCGTGTTCGTGCTGTCGTCGCTGCTGCTCTTCGGCGTCTCTGCGCTATACCACCGCGTCAACTGGAGCGACCGAACAAAGCGCCTGCTCAAGCGGATGGATCACGCCAACATCTTCCTGCTGATCGCCGGCTCGTACACCCCCATCACCGTGCTCGCTCTTCCCCATGACAAGTCGGTGCTGCTGCTGTGGCTGGTGTGGATCGGCGCCGGTCTCGGAATCGGCTTCCGGGTGTTCTGGATCGGTGCACCCCGCTGGCTCTACGTACCCCTGTACCTATTGCTCGGGTACGCGTCGCTCGCCTTCATCGTCGACTTCTTCCAGGCCAACGCCGTGATGATGACACTCATCCTGGTCGGCGGGGTCTTCTATACGATCGGGGCGGTCATCTACGGTTTCAAACGCCCGAATCCGGTGCCCGGTGTATTCGGCTTCCACGAGATCTTCCACGCGCTCACTCTTCTCGCCTTCCTCTGCCACTGGAGCGCGATCTTCCTGGTAGCGACCAACCCCCCGGTCTACTAACGCTCCGTTCGTACAGGCGGCCCGCCTGTGCGGGTCGAGCACGCTGCGAGCAGCGTGAAGAATTGGCCGTCATGGCCGAGGAGCGGGAGATTCCGGATGAGTGTGTTCATGTCGCCGGTGGCGACACGACACCCTGAAAAGCATGAACCGTAATTGACTCGGCAGTAGGTGCGACTTGCAATGCGGAAAAGTCGCAACAACTACCGAGTGGATGTGTGGAGAAGCGGGAGTATCCCCATCGGCGACGTCAGCCAGGGACATAACATCCGCGACTCGATCAGTCCGTGAGCGGCTCTTTCGTAGCGGTCTCAGGTCCAGCGGTCTCACGTCCAGCGGCCTCTCGTTCCGCGGCCTCTCGTTCCGCCTCGAGCTGTTCACGGATCTCCCCGCGATAGCGCACGCGGCGCACGCGGCGCACCATGTCGATGCACAGCAACACCACGATCGCGGCGACGCCGAAGGTGGCGGCGAACCCGACCCAGGTGGGGGTGACCGAGTTCTCGTTGAAGTTTGGTTGCGGCGTCGGGGTCGTCGCGAGCATCACGATTGCGGTGTAGAGAATATTCATCCGCTGACCTCCTCGGCGACGATTCCGGCAAACAGGTCCGCTTCCGGCATCGGCGAGTCCACGAGCGACTTCGCGAGCTGGAAGTCTTCCCACGGCCAGGCCTGTCGCTGGAGGTCGTTCGGCCAGAAGAAGAAGGCGCTGTCGGGGGCGACCTGGCTGGCATGTGCGCGAAGTGCCTGGTCCCGCGCATCGAGGAATTCGCCGACTGGCACCTTCGTGGTGGTGAGGTCGGGGCGATCTTTCATCCACCCACGGATCTCTTCCATCTGCGCAAGCTGCGGAGTCTCTGGCGCGTTCGCGAGCAGGAACTGGTACATCGCCTCGATTCGCGGGGCGTTGAAGATGCGGTCGTAGTAGACCTTGGAGACCTGCCAGGCCGCTCCGGCGTCTGGATACAGGGAAGCATCCGCTGCCGCCTCATAGGCGAAGAGGGAAATCTCGTGGGTGCGGATGTGGTCTGGATGCGGGTATCCGCCCATCTCGTCGTAGGTGACAAGCACCTGGGGCCGGAACTCGCGAATGATCTTCACCAGCGGCTCGGCCGAGACCTCGAGCGGGATGACGGCGAAGGAGTTCGCCGGCACCGCTTCATCCTTCTCCGGGAGGCCGGAGTCCTGATAGCCCAGCCAGCGATGTTCGAAGCCGATCGCCGCCTGGGCGGCCGCCATCTCGATGCGCCGGAGGCCTGCCATGTCGCGGTTCGCCATCGCCTTCGGC
>JAYTTG010000417.1:0-4313 GCA_043745175.1 Microbacteriaceae bacterium | reverse complement strand
ATCGGCACGCTCGTGCAGGGTCGCGTCTCGCTCGATGGGGCATCCGTCGTCGCCTCTAAGCTCGCCCTCTTCATCGCCATCACCTACGGATCGCAACGACGCCAGTTCACCGCCGCCGACCCCACAAAGGAAGAGGTGATCCTCGACTACCAGCGCCACCAACGTCGGCTGCTGCCAAAGCTGGCCACGACCTACGCGATGTCCTTTGCGCACGAAAAGCTGCTCACCGCCTTCGATGGTGTCTTCTCCGGCGCTCGGGCAACCGATGCCGACCGCGAAGATCTCGAGACCCTCGCCGCGGCCCTCAAACCGCTTAGCACCTGGAGCGCGCTCGAGATCATCCAGGAGGCGAGGGAGGCGTGTGGGGGCGCCGGATTCCTTGCCGAGAACCGTCTCACCCAACTGCGCGCCGACCTCGATATCTACGTGACCTTCGAGGGAGACAACAACGTGCTGCTTCAGCTCGTCGCCAAGCGCCTGCTGAGCGACTACTCGCGTAAATTCAAGAACGCGGATGCGGGCGCTCTAGCCGGCTACGTCGCCGGGCAGGTGAGCGACGCGGCCGTCAACCGCTCCGGCCTGCGCAAATTAGTGCAGACAGTGGCCGACTTCGGCTCGACGGCCCGGTCGGTCGGGTTCGTACGGGACGCGGCATCCCAGCGCCAACTACTGACGGATCGAGTGCAGACGATGGTCGCTTCTCTCGCGGGGCGCCTGCGCGCTGCGCAGAAGGCCTCGCCGAGCGAAGCGGCCGCGCTCTTCAACGCCAACCAGAACGAGCTCATCGAAGCGGCTTTTGCCCACGCAGAACTGCTGCAGTGGGAGGCCTTCACCGAGGCGCTCGAGGGCGTCACCGATGCCAAGACAGTGGAGGTGCTCACCTGGCTTCGCGACCTGTTCGGATTCACCCTGATCGAAAAGAACCTCGCCTGGTACCTCATCAATGGCCGCCTCTCCGCTCAGCGTGCCGCGGCGATTACCGACTACATCGACGATCGCCTGCTTCCGCGGCTGCGTCCACATGCGCTCGATCTCGTGAGTGCCTTCGGGTTTGAGCCGGAGCACGTGCGCGCCGCGATCGCGTCGGGAGCTGAGCGTGCGCGGCAGGACGAGGCGGCGGAGTACTTCCTCGCTCGTCGCGCGGCTGGCATCGAGCCGGTGCCTGAGAAGTCGCTCGCCGGGAAGCGGTAGTCGCACCCCACAGGAAAACGGCCTCTATCGGGAATCTCGTCGCCGCCGAGCAAGGGTCCTGGGGAAGGTTCACGGTCGCTCACGTTGACCGTGCGCAGTGACAGTGCAAAGCTGCGTGGGTGAGGTCACGAGCGCGAGTACACGTCGGCTGGCTCATCGCCGCGGTGATTGCCGCACCGCTGAGTGTGGCGCTCATTTTCGGGTTCCGGACCGGTTCATGCCAGGATTCAGCGGATACTGCCGCGAGCAGCTGTATGCACGGGCCCGAGCCGACGGCACTTCTGCTCGGCCTGGCGGGAGCGGTCTTCGTCACCGTCGCGCTGATCCGGGCCTTCCGCCGCGAGACGTGACGATGCGCGAGAGCGTTGCCTGCGGGGAGCCCTCGATGACACACGCAGGCCCGCGAGCAGCTCGCTCGGGCCCGAACAGATCGACCACTGCGCTCAGTCCAACGGCGAGGAGATACCGGGTGAGGCCTTTGGCGTCGGCTCGTCATCTGTCACCGCATTGAGCTCCATGATCTCGAGGGACTCTGCCACCGGAACGGCGGCGGCGACTGCGGCATCCACGAAGTCCTGGGTGCCCTCGATGCGCGGGTCGAGCCAGTCGTTCCAGAACGCGCGGGGGAGCGGAACCGGATTGCGGTCGTGAATGTGCTCGAGGGTGTGCACGGAATCCGCGGTGAGGATCGTGGTCGTGAGCGTCCACACTCGCGGGTCATCGTCGGGCAGGGAGTGATCCTTCCACCACGAATAAATGCCAGCGAAGGCCATTATTTCGCCGTCGGGAGCTCGCAGGTAGAACGGCTTCTTCTTCTTCGTGGCCGGGTCGGTCTGCCATTCGTAGTATCCGGCGGCGGGGATGAGGGCGCGCTTCGATCGGATGGATGCCTTATAGGAGGCCTTTTCGGTGATTCCTTCGCTGCGCGCGTTGAAGGTGGGCACCTTCATCTTCAGAGTCTTCGACCAGGCGGGCGTGAGTGACCAGCGGGCGAGCTCGAGTCGGCGTGTGGGCTCGTGGCCGTCTTTCATCGACTCGAGCACGACCGCCACGGGATCGGTGGGGCGAATGTTCCATCCCGGCCGCCAGTCGCGGAAGTCGCCGCCGACCGCGACGAATTCTTCGATCAGGTCGTCGGTGCTCTTGTCCATCGCAAAGCGTCCGCACATGCGCCCATTCTGGCGTGTACGGGCGACACTGGCCACCCAACATCCGTCACAGGCCGAGCGCGAGCCGGAGGCCGAGGACGATCATCACGACAGCGATCAGCGCGTCGAGCACGCGCCAGGCCACGGGACGGGCGAACACCGGGCGCAGCAGGCGCGCCCCGAATCCGAGCCCTCCGAACCAGAGGGCGCTAGCGGTGACGGCGCCACCGACCCACCACCAGCGCTCTGAAGTCCCCTGCTGCGAGCCCACCGAACCCAGGAAGAGCACGGTGTCGAGATAGACGTGGGGATTGAGCCAGGTGAGGGCGAGAACCGTGGTCACCGCGACCCTCAGGTCGGTGCTTCCTGAAGGCGCCGGGGGCACCAATACGCCGGGGCGGATGGCCCGGTGCGCGGCGAGAACCCCGTAAACAACGAGAAACCCTGCCCCAAGCACGCGGATGACGACGAGCGCGATCGGCGCAGCGGTGATGAGCGCTCCGAGACCGAGCACGCCGGCCAGGATGAGCGCGGCATCGGAGAGCGCGCAGATCGCGACTACCGGGGCGATGATTCGTGTGCGTCCCTCGATGCCGAGCCGAAGCACGAACGCATTCTGAGCGCCGATCGCGATGATCAGGGAGAGCCCGGTAAGCAAGCCGAGAAGCGCCGGCAGGAGTGTTGTCGTCGCTGTCATGGACCCAACGGTAGAGTGCTTCACAGATGCAGTCCAACTACAGTTTATTAGTCTGCATAAGCTAGACTAATGCGTAGGTTCTCGCTAGAACATCTCGATACTCTTCTTGCCCTCATCGACACCGGATCATTCGAAGCAGCCGCATCGCGACTGCTCGTGACGCCCTCGGCTGTGTCCCAGCGGGTGAAGGCGATGGAGCAGGCATCCGGTCGAGTGCTGGTGCGACGTACCTCGCCCGTGACGCTCACCGAGGCCGGCGATGTGCTGCTCCGCTATGCGCGCCAGGTCGACCTTCTCGAGGCCGACACCCTGCGCACTCTTCGGGTCGACTCCGAATCCGGCCGTCCATTCCAGCTCTCCATCGCGGTGAATGCCGACAGCCTCGCCACCTGGTTCCTGGATGGGCTCGCCGGCTTGGGCGAGAGACTCGGCGTGGTCTTCGACCTCCACCGCGAGGACCAGGAGCACACGACTAGCCTGCTTCGCGCCGGAACCGTGATCGCCGCAGTGACATCAACCCGGGATGCGGTGCAGGGCTGCATCATCGAGCCGCTCGGCATCATGCGCTACCGGGCGGTCGCGACCCCGGTCTTTCGCGAACGCTGGATGCCGGGTACGGCCACTCCGACACAGCTTGCGGATGCACCGGTCGTCACGTTTGATCGAAATGACGACCTCCAGGAGGCGTTTCTGCGGAACTACAGTCGACGGGGTGCAGCGACGGTCGCCCACTTCGTACCGACCTCCGCCGATTTCGCTCGGGCGATCACGCTCGAGTTCGGCTGGGGGCTGCTACCGGAGCAGCAGTGCCTCGCGCCGCTCGCCGAGGGCGTGCTCGTGGAGCTGGCCCCTGGGCATCCGGTCGATGTGCCGCTGTACTGGCAGCGGTGGAACCTGGTATCGCCTCTGCTCGACGCCGTGTCGACGGCGGTGCGCGACCAAGCGGCGACGTCGCTGCGGCCACCTGAGGAGGGCCGCCCGCAACAGAAGCAACCGGGCGGCCGACGGTGAATTCTCAGCCGCTCTACGCCGCCTCGAGAAATGTTAGGATTTCGCGCACGAGTCGTGGATTGCCGTGCGTGCCCAGGTGGCCGCCTCCCGCGTGCACGCTCAATTGCGCGTTCGGCATGCGCTCTGACGTGTGCTCGAACAGGGCAGACGAATAGAACCTGTCGAACTCGCCGCCAGCGATCAGCGTGCGTACCTCGATGGACTCGAGGCGCTCGTCGAGATCGAAGTCATCCTCGGCGTCGAGGATGACGAGCAGGTCGAGGTCG
>JAYTTG010000416.1:0-4363 GCA_043745175.1 Microbacteriaceae bacterium | reverse complement strand
GGCAGGATCGCCGCAAGGAGAACGGCATAGTTTCCTCGCTCGCTCACCGAGAGGAGGTGGTCAAGGTACTGCTCGGTAGCCGGGCTGGGAAGCCTCGGTGCGTGGTGACCTCGCAGCCAGTTTCGGTGCAGCTCCAACTCGACCTCAATGCACTGCAAAGCCGACTGCGCCAGGAATACTCGTGCGCTTTCATGAGGAGCGAGCGTGCTCGCCCTCTCAAGTGCGCGGGAGAAGCCGCTGAGGTACAGCGCATCTTGAGCCAGATAGAACGAGAATTCCTCTTCGGCCAAAGCACCGCTGCCGAGCGCACTGATGAAGGGTAGTTCGAAGATCGCCAGCCGGATCACTTCGATATCGCGCCAGAGTACAGCGGTGAAGTCCCCGCCGGGCCGCTCAGCATCGGCGAACAGCCGATGAAAGTGATGGATCGGACCATTGCCCATTCCGACCTCCAGGTCATCGGCGTGGGCGAGCGCATCCTGCAGCCAATCTTTCACCTCGGCAAGGGATTCAACCCAGTCGCCGGTTCGCGCCTGTACCGTCGCTATCGCCGAGGAGAGCGAGCAGCCCGTGCCATGGGTGTTGGTCGTGACAATGCGCGGAGAGAGAAACTCGACAACGGTCTTCGGCAGCAAACCCTGGGTGTTAATCAGGGCGTCGGGGCAGTCTGCCTCGGCCAGGTGGCCTCCCTTGACCAGCACAGTGATGCCCGTCGACGACGACAACCGCTTGCCCTGTTCGATGGCCTCTGCCCAGTCGCATGCAAGCGGTTCCGCCAGCAGCACGGCCAATTCCGGCAGGTTGGGCGTGACCAGATCCGCGAGGGGAACCAGTTCGCGCAGCGCCTGCTCCGCCGAGGGCGCGAGGAGTCGATCTCCGCTGGTCGCCACCATCACCGGGTCAAGCACGACAAGTGGCGGTCGGCAGGCTTCGAGCCAGGAACGCACCTCGCGGATCACGTCGACATTTGCGAGCATACCGATCTTGACGGCGTCGATGGTCACGTCGTCACTCACCGCGTCCAGTTGCTCTCTCAGAAACGCTACCGGTGGCGTGTGCATTGATCGGACCCCGCACGTATTCTGCGCAACGAGGGCGGTGACCACCGCCATGCCGTAGCCGCCGTTGGCCGCGATACTCTTCAAATCAGCGTGGATGCCCGCACCCCCGGTCGGGTCGGTCCCGGCAATACTCAGGATTCGAGGGGTAGCTCGTAAAACCGGGTGTGAACCGTATGTGTTCAGTTTCGACATCCCTCCGCTAGTGCTAACTAGACAGGTTCAACGGGTATTTTTCTCAGCTCACGCATTTTACGAAGCACCCCGTGTCGAGAAAAAGCTTAGCTTGGTGCGGTCGTCAATTGCCCCTCTGCGCCAGAAGGGTGAGACCGGCCGGGATCGCGGCCACGACCATCCCGATCACGATGAGAACAGAGTCAGCAACCGTCCACGGAGCCGGCTCAGCCCAGGAACGGCTAATGCCAGAAGCGCGGGGCAGCGAGAAGCCTCTCGACTCCATTGCCACCGCCATCCGTCCCGCTTGGCGAAGCGACTGGAGCAGAAGTCCGAAGGTGAGGGCGGAAGCGGTCCGGATGCGGGTAATCGGCGAACGGCCACCCGCCAATCCCCGGATACGCCGCATTCTGGCCAACTGCTGCCACTGATCGCCGAGCGTGTCGAATCGTTGCATCGCGGCGACCGCAGCGACGACCGGTCGGGACGGAAAGTAGAGCCTCTGCGCGAGATGGTCGCCGAGGGCGAACGGATCCGTCATCCCTGCCAGGAGTACGCCCGGCAGCACGAAGAAAGCGACCCGAAGACCGGCGGTTAACCCCACTGTTACATCGTGGCCGGGGCTGAGCAACCAGCCAGAGAAGCCAACCGAAAACACCGCCAGCAGCCCGGGCAGCAATCGCGCAGACGGTCGCACCCAACCAAACACAATCGGCGCGAGCAGCGCCTCAACCAGGACAGCCACCGCACCGACGCGAACGTCTGTGATGAGCAGAGCTCCGATCGCGAGCAGAATCGACGATCCGAGCAGCGAAACCGGCCCACACCGTGCCGCGAGCCCCCTACCCGAGGGTCCGCGAGGGCGCGCCACCGTGGCTGAGACTGGCGTGGCAGACACCGGCGGTGGGGGTACCACTACCGACGTCGTGCCGCCTGGACTCTCGACAACCCGACCGCGCTCAAGGCGTATCACTCGATCGGCGAGCTGGATGAGGTGCGGATCGTGGGTGGCCACGATAACGGCCAGCCCGGCATCCCTCGACGCTGTGATCACTCCGGCCACAGCGGCCCAGGTGAGGCGATCCTGACCGACCGTCGGCTCGTCCAATACGAGCACGCTCGGACCGTGGGCTATCGCGCCGACGAGGGCAAGACGCCGGAGTTCACCACCCGAGAGCAGATGCGGATCGCTCTGGCGAAGGGCTGCCAGTCCCAGAGCGGTGAGTAGACCAGCGACCCGATCTGTCGCGATCTGCTCGTCGCGACCGAGAATTCGACCGGTGCTCAGTGCGTCATCCCACACCGTCCGGGCGACAATAGCGAGCTCGGCCCGCTGGGGAACCCACCCCACGCGAGAGGCAAGATCCCGGGAACTCCAGTGGCACAGTTGAGCCGGGGAATTTACGCCCAGGTCCGCGGCAGCGTGCACTGAGCCGTCGGAGGGAGTGCTGAGACCGGCGAGCAGCGCCGCGAGTGTGGACTTGCCGGCCCCACTAGGCCCCACGACTGCCACTAGTTCGCCCGCTCGGGCAATCGCGTTAACCTGCGACAGCACGGGCGGCGCCGGCGTGGATGGCGCCAGCGTGTCAATGGCGGTGAAGACGATGCGCGGCGCGCGATTCACGGTCACCATTTCAGCAACCACGACGGGCGTTCCGTTCTTACCGCCCTGATCAAAAGGAACGACCAGTTCAGAACCCAGCCGGAGCGGTACGGGAGGAGGGGCCTCGGGAATCCAGACCCCCAGAGCAGCCAGGGTCTCGGAATGAGCGACCAACGTCTCTGTCACCGGTCCATCGGCGGCCACCCGGCCAGCTGCAGTCAAGACGACAACTCGATCAACTTTGTCGAGCCAGCTGTCGAAATGATGCTCAACTATGATCAACGTTGCAGCGGCGTCGGCGACCACTGAACAGATCGCGTTGCGCACTATCGCAGCAGCGGCCGGATCAAGCATCGCTGTCGGTTCGTCGAGCAAAATCAACTGAGGCCCGAGGGCAAGAACACCGGCGAGTGCCAGGCGCTGGGATTCACCACCGGACACCGCACCAACCGGATGTTCGACCCCGTAAGGAAATCCGACCGCGTCTAGGGATTCGTGAACTTTTCGCCAGATTTCTTCGCGCGCCAGCCCCAGGTTCTCCGGGCCGAACGCGACTTCTCGACCGACCCGGCCGGCGACCATGGCGTCAGCCGGGTCTTGTGCGAGAAGGCCAGCACATGACCCCCCCTCGTGCGGATCTTCGCCATCAACGGAGATGGATCCGCCGAGCTGCCCTGACTCGACCGTCGTCAGTACACCGGCGATCGCTCGCAGGAGGGTTGACTTGCCTGAGCCGCTAGGACCGGTGAGTAATATCCGCTCTCCCGGTTCGACGTTCAGGGTGATTCCGGAGAGCACCAGGGCGTCCTGACCGTACGGTCGCCACGTCAATTCACGGATGTCGAGCCGAGCGCCGCCTCTGCCGGGTGCGAGTCGTGGGGTGTCGATCTCGTCAGCGGGATCGGCGTAACTCACGCATCTCCTGGCCGACGGGGAAGGCATTGAGCGCGCCGGTTCGAGCGAGCGCACGCACGAGCGCCCATCCGCCGACACCTGCGATGAGTCCACCAGAAACGATTCCGCACCCGAGGTAGACCAGTCGCCAGGCCACGGAGTAGCCGGGTACGAAGGCCCACCATTCATAACAGGTAATTTCGAGGATCGCGGAAAGCATGCCGCCAAGCACTGCGGTCGCCAGGCCGAAACGCCTCCATCGAAACAGGGCGAGAACCAGTTCGACTCCCAGTCCCTGCAAGAGCCCCGATAAGAGCACCCCGGCTCCCCATCCGTTGCCCAGAATCAGCTCGACGTTGGCCGCGACCAGCTCCGTGAAGAGTGCAGCGCCAGGTCGCCGTACTATCAACCCACCAACGATCGCCGGCACCAACCAAATTCCCAAGGCAAGTTCGCCGGCGGGCGGGAAACCGACGAAAACCGCCGCTACGGCCGGATAAACGAAGGTATCGAAGCTCCAAAAGGCGACTCCGAACGCCACCGCGAGCATCGCAGCCGTGATCAGGTCCACCCCACGCCATGACCTGAGCCGCCCGGATGCGAGAAGCGTGTTCCGCGTTATGGCGGCTGGTGT
>JAYTTG010000415.1:0-4364 GCA_043745175.1 Microbacteriaceae bacterium | reverse complement strand
GTTCGGCTCGACAGGGGATCAGATCGACTGCCGATAGCCGAAGAACTCATGGTCGTTGTTGTACCCGCCGAGCCCCCCACCGACGTCGGCGAAGTCCGCAACGAATTCGATTGCTTTGATCCACTTGACCATTTTGAATCCCAGTTCGATTTCGTTCCTGAGCCGCAGTGGCGCCCCGTGGCCAAAGGACAGCGGGGCGTCGTTCATGTCATAGGCGAGCATCGTCAGGTGGTGGTGCATCTGCTCGATCGGTTGCGCGTCGTAATACAGACCGCCCTCAGGGCCGAGAGCCAAGGAGTAGAAAATCGCCCACTTCGCTTCCGGTGCCGGTTTCACGGTATCGACGATTTTCTGCATGGACACTCCGCCCCATTTGGCGACACCCGACCAGCCTTGGATGCAGAAGTGCTGGGTAATCTGCTCGTGATATGCCATCGCCCGCAGTTCGTCGATGCTCAGCTCGACGGGATTTCCCACGAGCCCGTTGACGACGAGCCTGTAGTCGGTGAACGCGCCGGCCTGAAGCTGCTTGTACTCGTCGGTGTCGGGATATTTCCCGTTGTGCCAGAAATACGGGGAAATGTCCTTTTCCGTATATTCCCCGGGTTTTGAGTCGATGTGCTCGAACAAGCGCTGCGCCGGCCCGATCAGGGCGAAGCCGACCTTCTGAACAATACGGGGGTGCCGGTAAGTGAATGGGGTGGCCGCGACCCAGCCGACGATGACGACGACCATCGAAGCGGAGAAGATCCAGAATCCGGTCCATGACTCGGTGTTCTCTGAGGCGTACATGTGATTGAGGTTCCGCAAGGCTCCCGTGGCGATGACGAGGGAGATGTGGATGACGATGAAGAACACGAACCAGCACAGGACCAGGAAATGCAGGGACCGGGCGACTTGGATGCTGAAAACCGAACTGATCCGCCGGAACCGAGTCGACAGGGCCGGCGACATACCCAGGCCCGAAAGCAGGGCCACGGGGGCGGCGAGGAAAACTGTGACGAAGTAGGCGATGAGTTGCAGGCTGTTGTAGTTGGTCCAGCCGCTTTCCGTCGGCCAGTCGAGAGACAGGTACTGGATTGCCACCGAGAGGGCGTTCGGGACAACGTCCCAGTGCAGCGGGACCAGGCGCATCCACTGTCCGGTGGCGAACAACAGGATGAAGAACACGAGCCCGTTTGCCAACCACAGAGTGTCGATGCCGAGGTGCCACCAGCGCGCGAGCCCGATGGAGTGTCTCCGGCCAGGGAGGCCGACCCCGTTCGGCAGCGTGATCGAGTCGTCTTTGGCGGTGTACAGAGGGTTGGTCGGCACGGGCTTCTGCATCCGGAACCAGTCTTTGCCCGGGGTGGAGTGCCTCGACCAGTAGAGCGGAGGATGATCCGCGAGCACCGTGACGCCGGACCGGATGATGAAGATCATGAAGAACAAATTCAGAAAGTGCTGCCAGCCCAACCAGGCGGGAAACCCGACCGGAGCATTACCGGGCAGTTCGGACAGGCCCGGATAGGTGTGAATGAAGCCCTGCACCGCGGGAAGCCCCCGGATGCCTCGGGCAACGGCGACACTGATCAGAAGCAACAGTAACCCGATCGGGATCAGCCACAACAAATTGAACCACTTCGTCTGACCGATCCGGACGCGCGGTGAGACCCCGTACTGGGCGGGGATCCCGCCGGCCCAATCCTCATCGACCACGGTGTAACGGCGCTGGTCGAGTTCCGACCGGAAGCTCGCGCGGGTTCCCCCCGCGCCAATATCGGCCGTGGGAAGCGGGTGATCCTCGGACGGAGGTTTCATTCCCGGAGCCTACGGGCACATGTCGCCGCGACCTACACTCGGGCCACAACCGCGTGCCTACAGGACTCGCAAGCCGCGGTCCCCGTGATGATTACGGAGGATTGATGATCATGGCGGAATAGCGTCTAGGTTGGAGCGCGAGGAGGGAGCCATGACTTTGCACCCTGTTGGCGTTCGCCGTGTCTATGATGAGCCCGGCCTCACCGACGGTTCACGGGTCCTTGTCGATCGGATCTGGCCCCGGGGTCTCAGCAAGGAGAAGGCTCACCTCAACCAGTGGTGCAAGGCGGTCGCCCCCTCGACTGCTCTTCGAAAGTGGTACGCCCATGTTCCCGAGCGTTTCGTGGAATTCACCACCCGCTATGAGGAAGAACTGAAAGAACCGGAGCGCGCCGCGGCTCTCCAATGCCTGCGAGAAATCCTGCGGGAGGGTCCCGTCACGTTGCTCACCGCAACAAAGAACCCCGAAATCAGCGAAGCCACCGTTCTGGCCAAGATCCTCACGGACTGATCGACGTCACAGCCGGACCAGTGACGAGATCACCTGTGCAGTTCGACGTTCCCTACCAGCGCGTGCATCGATAGGGGAGAGGGGACAAGCCCCAACCAGCTCGTCAAGCACAAGAAGTCTCGTGGCTCCAAGATTCTGTGACCTCCCGACTCTTGCTTCGGTGCAAACCTCTCGCGTTTCCCAAGGCGGAGGTGTTCCGCGGTTGTTCAGTCGAACAGCGCCGCCACCTGCTCGGCGAGCGCGTCGTCGAAGTCCACCGACGCGGCATCCATTACCGAGTCCCACTGCTCGGTGCGACGCGGGGACACGATCGTGGCCGTGACCTGTGGATGCCGACGCAGCCAGGCCAGTGCGAGGGCCGGGATGCCCACGTCACGTTCCCGCGCAAGACTCTCGAGGGCCGCGACCCTGGCCAGGTTCGGCAGCGTGAACGCTGGGGCGTACATCGCGGGCGCGAGCGCCAACCGGCTGCCCGCAGCAGGATCGGGAAGCTCCTCGGGATCGTCAGTGAGATACCGTCCGGAGAGGATTCCCCCGGCCAGCGGCGAGTACGCCACGAATCCGATGCCCTCCTCGGCGAGCAGTGGCAGCAGATCCCGCTCCACCGAGCGCGCGACGAGACTCAGCTCGGACTGCACCCAGGCCGGTCGCGACAGCCCCGCGCGGTCCGCAGCGAGCAACCAGGCCTCGACCTCACGCACCGAACCGGTGGAGCACCCCCAGGCCCGGATCTGCTCGGTGTCGATGGCCGCGGCGAACGCGGTGATCGTCTCCTCGAGCGGCGTGCGCTCGTCGAATCCGTGGGCGAGATACAGGTCGACCGAGCCGAGGCGCGACCGGCTGAGGGCGAGTTGCCGTTCGATGTGATCCGCGGCAAGCGAGACCGTCTCCTGGCCGCGCTCGACCACATTGCCGACCTTCGTCGAGACGAGCACGTCGGCCCGCTCGCGCTCCTCGCGCCAGCGGCCGATCACGCGTTCGCTCTCGCCGCCCGCGAATGAATTGGCGGTATCGAGCACCCGGATGCCGACCTCGTAGGCTTCGTCGAGCCGCTCAAGCGCCTCATCGGTCTTCATACCGAGGCCAATTCGGGATGGCGCGGATCCGATGCCTCCGATGGCTGCGCCGCCGAAGAAGAACTCGGTGACCTCGATGCCGGTGGAGCCGAGCGGAACCGTGCGAACTGGGGAGTCGGGCATGCTTGCAGCCTAGGTGCCCCAACCGCCGCGCAGCTCTGCGCTGAACCTCTGCGCTCACGAGTGACACTCGCGGCCAAACCTTCGGGCGCGAGTGTCATTCACGGGCGCGCGGCCCGAGCCATCGAGCACCGGTGATTCCTGCCCGGTGCCTCAGCGCAACCCCGGCAGTAACCCCGCCACCTCATCGAGCACGGACTCCGAGCCGGCGTAGATGCCACCCTCGCGCGGCCAGTGGGCGATGACATCCGTGAACCCGAGCGCAGCCGCCCGCCCCACGATTTCCTCGAACCTGCTGACGCTCTGCAATGCGAACTGTCCGCCAGAGTCGATCGACAGGTACCGATTAATGGACGCCGAGTCCCGTCCGTGGCGCTCAGCCGCGTCATCCAGCCGCCCGGCAAGTGTCGCGACAGATTGCCACCACTCTTCCCCGGTGACGCCGTCCCTTCCCGTGCTCACCCAGCCCTGGCCGAACCGCGCCACGAGATCGAGCCCCTTCGGTCCATTCGCCGCGATCACGAAGGGAACTCGCGGCAGTTGCGCTGGCACCCCGACCATGCGCGCCTCGTGGGTCGTGAACCAGTCGCCGGCGAAGGAGATCGGCCCATCGTGCTCGAAGCGAAGCAGCCCGTCGAGTTGCTCCACAAATTCGGCGAAACGGTCATGGCGTTGCCGCGCTGTCAGCTCGGGCTGGCCGAGCACGAAAGCGTCGAAGCCGGTGCCTCCCGAACCGATGCCGAGTAGGAATCGGCCGTCGGCGATATCGTCCACCGTCGCGACATCCTTGGCGAAGGTCACCGGATGCCGAAAGTTCGGCGACGACACGAAGGTACCGAGGCGGATGCGCGAGGTCA
>JAYTTG010000414.1:0-4373 GCA_043745175.1 Microbacteriaceae bacterium | reverse complement strand
CGGATGGTCGCGGCCGACGCGCGCAGGGCATCCGAGAACTCGGCAAGGGAGACACTCGACCGCTGGGCGAGCAGCTCGAGGATGGACACCATGCGCTGCGAACGCTTGGACGAGGCGGCGCGCGGTACGAGGAAACCCGCTGCGGTGTGAGTCATCCGGCTTCTCCTATTGCCTGCAAAAGGCATACCAATCAGTAATTCTGCACAGTTCGACCAAAAATCTCGGCGCACCTTGCGCGGTTTGATCATATACGTCGATGATCGCACTATGACAACGGTTACTTTCATCGGGGCGGGCAGCGTAGTTTTCACTCGCCAGCTCGTGGCGGACCTCCTCGGGTTCGCCGAGCTCAGCGATATCTCGATCATGCTCCACGATGTGGATGCCACCCGGCTCGCGGTCGCCGAGGGCACCGCGAGACAGGTGAACGAGCGCCTTGGGACATCGGCCACGATCTCTTCGACCCTCGATCGACGTGAGGCCCTCAAGGGTGCCGACTTCGTGATCAACACCATCCAGGTCGGTGGCATCGCCGCGACCAGGAAGGACCTCGAGATTCCCGCGCGCTACGGACTCACCCAGACCATCGGCGACACCACCGGCGTCGGCGGCGTCTTCCGCGCCCTTCGAACCATCCCGGTTCTCAGCGACCTTACCGCCGACATCCGCCTCTACTGCCCGGATGCCTGGCTACTCAATTACACCAACCCGATGGCGATGAACATCTGGTGGGCCTCCGTCGTCGCTCCCGAGATCAAGGCCGTCGGTCTCTGCCACAGCGTCTATTGGACCGTTCACGATCTGGGCGAGCTGATCGGCGTGCCGATCGAAGAGACTCACTACCGCGCGGCTGGGGTGAACCACCAGGCCTGGGTACTCGAGTGGACCCGTGACGGCGAGGACCTGTATCCGCTCTTGCGCGAAAAGATCCGGGCGGATGACGGCCTCTCACGACGCGTGCGCGTCGAGATCTTTCGTCGGCTCGGTTTCTATCCCACCGAGACGAGCGAGCACTCCTCGGAATATCTGCCCTGGTTCCTTCGTTCGCCCGAGCAGATCGAGCGCTACCGCCTTCGGCCGCTGGAATACATCGGCATCAGCGAAGAAAACGTCGGCGAGTTCGAGCAGGCGCAGCGCTCGCTCGCCGACCGCACACCCCTCGTGCTCGAGCAGAACGCGGCGGAGTACGCGCCGCAGGTGATCCACTCGATTGTCACCGGCACCGAACGGATGATTCACGCCAATGTGGTCAACGCCGGGCTGATCGACAACCTGCCGCAGGGCTCCGTGGTCGAAGTGCCCGCAACGGTGGATGCCTCGGGACTGACTCCGCACGCGGTCGGTGCGTTGCCCGTGCAGTGCGCGGCGCTCAACCGCCCGTACCTGTCGGTGGCCGAACTCACGATCGAGGCCGCGCGCACGGGAAACCCGATGCTCATCCGCCAGGCCGTGCTGATGGACCCGAACGCGAACTCCACGCTCACCCCCGAGCAGATCTGGGAGCTGTGCAACGATCTCGTGAGCGCTCATGGCGACCTCTTGCCTGCGCCACTTCGCGAGCTCATCCCGGCAGACGTCCTGTGACCCTCAGCACCACGGCAGCACTCATCGGCGACGCGGTCGCGCTGGGTCGCGCGGTGCCGAGCTTCAACGTGATCTCCCTCGAGCACGCGGAGGCGATCGTGAGTGGCGCCGATCTCGCCGGCATCGGAGTGCTGCTGCAGCTCAGCGAGAACGCGGTGAAATTCCACGGCGGTATGCGGCCGCTCCTCGCCGCGTGCCGAGAACTCGCGACCTCCGCGCGCGCGCCCATCGGCATCCACCTCGATCATTTCGAGTCGGTGTCGCTCATCGACGAGGTGATTGCGCTTGGCGAAGGGTTCGGCATCGGATCCCTCATGATCGATGCGTCGACCGAGCCATATGAACGGAACGTTGCCGTCACGGTTTCCGCTGTCGCTCGCGGACATGCCGCCGGTCTCTGGATCGAAGCGGAGCTCGGCGAGGTCGGAGGCAAGGATGACAGTAGAGGCGGCGCCCACGCACCCGGCGTGCGCACCGACCCGCTCGAGGCGGCGAGGTTCGTGCATGCTACGGGCGTCGACGGTCTCGCCGTGGCGGTCGGCACCTCCCATGCAATGACCGAGCAGACTGCGGCCCTCGATCTCGACCTCATTGCGCGTCTCGCGGCGGCGGTGCCGGTACCGCTGGTGCTTCATGGATCGTCCGGGGTGGCGGACGCCACGCTGCGGGAGGCGATCGCGGCGGGTATCCGCAAGGTGAATGTCGGCACCGGGCTGAACATCGCGTTCACCGCCGAGGTGCGGCATGTGCTCGACGGTTCGGCGACGCTGACCGACCCGCGGCGGTACCTTGCGCCGGCCAGGGATCGCGTTGGCGAGCTCGTGGCACACCTCTGCGAGGTAATCGCGGGGGCGTAAGAGCGCTGCTGTGGTTCCGGCGCGGCAACCCGGGCTCCTGGCCCGCGCGCCGCCCCGGAATTGCCCTATTCGCGCGGGGTACTCTCGCCGCCGATCGCTCAGAGAGCATCGCGCTCGGTACGCTTGTCCCATGACGGGCGCGACCCACACCTTCTCGGCAGCGCTGTGGCTGTGGAACTTCGAGGGTGGCACGGCATGGGTGTTCGTGACACTGCCGGAGGAGGCATCTGCAGCAATCGCGAGCGCGCCTCGCCCGCCGAAGCGCGGTTTCGGGTCGATCCGCGTCGATGTGATGCTCGGTGAATCGCGATGGAGCACTTCAATCTTTCCCGACTCACGGGTGGGGCGCTACATCCTGCCCGTAAAGAAGGCGGTGCGACAGGCCGAGGGCCTAGACGTGGAGGACACCGTTGAGATCACTGTGACGACGGTGGAGTGACCGTCGCCCCGCACGCCCTGCCCGCCCGCCCCGCCTGCGTCTTCCACTTTTGCGACCACCGTCGTGTACGAACACGGTGGTGGTCGCAAAAATGGAAGGGGGATGATCGAGGCATGACAAAGACCTTGATCCTTGGCGGCACGGGCTGGCTCGGACGCGAGATTGCGACTCAACTGGTGGCCAACGGAGACGAGGTGGCCTGCCTGGCGAGGGGTGAATCGGGAGCCGTCGCCGACGGTGCACGGCTGATTCGCGCTGATCGGACCGGCGCCGATGCCTACCGCCCGGTGAGCGCCGAGCCCTGGGATGACGTGATCGAGCTGTCGTCGGAGCCGGCCTTCGTCGCTGGCGCGCTATCAAGTCTCTCCCCCGTGGCATCCCATTGGACATTCGTCTCGACAGTTTCCGTTTATGCCCGCCACGATGCACCCGGCGCGGACGAGAGCGCTGAGCTGCTCGAGCCTGTCGACCCTGGTGACTACGGCCAGCAGAAAGTGGCAGCGGAGCGGGTATCGGTCGCAGCGGTGGGCGATCGACTTCTGATTGCGCGACCGGGACTCATCGCCGGACCGGGGGATGACAGCGACCGGTTCGGATACTGGGTGGGTCGATTCTCGCTCGCTGGTACAGGGCCGGTGCTCTGCCCGATCACCGCCAACCGTGACGTGCAGGTCATCGACGTGCGGGATCTCGCCTCGTGGATCATCCGCAGTGGGCGAGACAGGCTGGTCGGCACCATCGACGCGGTGGGGCACGGGCATTCGCTTGCTGAGACGCTGGATACCGCGGCGAATCTCGCTGGATTCACCGGCACGCGAATCATGGCAGCCGACGATTGGCTGAGCGACCACGAAGTCGAACACTGGGCCGGCGCGCGCTCGCTGCCGCTCTGGCTCCCCGTGGCGGCATCCGCCATGATGCGGCGGGACAATAGCGCATTCCTCGGCGCGAACGGAGCGATGCGGAGCTTCGAGTCCACGCTCGTCGACACGTTGGCGGATGAACAGCTGCGCGGCCTGGAGCGTGTCCGAAGGGCAGGGCTCACCCGGGCGGATGAGCTCGCGCTAATCGGGCAAATTGCAGCAGTGGCATGACCTGCGGGAGGCGCTACCGACGTTCGTGACGCGTCCTTTCGATCCGCCTACCGTTTTTGCGACCACCATCGTGTGCGAAAACGGGGGTGGTCGCAAAAAAGGTGGGTGGATGATGAGGCGTGAGGAGGTCCCCGCCGCGTTCCGCGCGATCAGACCCGCGTCTTCACCAGCCGAATGAAGCGCACGTCGAGGTCGTCCGCTCCTGCGAGGACTATTCGGAGGCGACGCTCCGTGGCCAGGACGCGGGCGGGTCAGAAATCCACGAGCAGGCCGCAAGGGCGAGTACGGTGCTGACAGCGCCGAGGCTGAACGCTGCGCCCCTCACAACCCGAGCACCCGAAGCGCAGTGTCGCGATAGAGCGCCGAGAGGTGCCCAGCTGACAGGTGCAGGGCGGAGAC
>JAYTTG010000413.1:0-4381 GCA_043745175.1 Microbacteriaceae bacterium | reverse complement strand
GCTCACTCCGACAGAGCAGCTCGATGCCGAGCAGCAGCTGATTGCGATGCGCGCATCCCTGCCGTGGCGGGTCGGTCGCGTCGTCACCATTCCTCTTCGCATCGTGCAGCGGATGCTGCGCCGGAATTCGAACCGGTGAGTGCTGCGCCGACTCTGACGATATGGGTGGATGGCCTCGGCCGTTCCCGGGCTGACGTCGAGCGGGTGCTCAGCGAAAGCGCTCGGCAAGCGGCTCCGGGCACCGACTTCGTCTGCCTCGTCGCCGCTAACGAGGAAGGCAGTGAGGATTGGGTGGTCGACGCTGCGGTGCTGCTCGTTCCGCTGCCCGACGACGACGCCGCAGTGCTGAACCGACTGCTGTCGCAGACGCGGAGTGACTGGGTTGTGTGGATCGATGCGTCAGCGCGACTGGCTCCGGGAGCACTCGCACACGTCGAGTCCGCGGTGGCGCGCTTCGACATCGATCTTCTGTACGGTGACTCACGCCTCCCCGGTTCGCGGAGGACCCACCGACCTGCCTTCTCGCCAATTCGACTTCGATCCCAGGACTATCTCGGCGATATCCGGGGATTCCGGGTGGAAGCGCTTCGCCGGAGGGGCGGGTTCGGCGCCGGGCACGCGGGCGCACATCCACTCGACCTCTCATTGCGGCTCGGTTCGGATGCGGCGCGCGTGCTTCGTATCCCGGAGATCCTCTCGGTCTCCGCCATGGCGATCCGCCCGTCCACCGAGCAGCATTGCAAGGTCGTCGCACAATTCCTCGGTGCGAGAGACATTGTCGCGGAAGTGACCGTCGTGGCCGGGGGGCTGCAGGTGAATTACCCGCTGGTCTGCGCCCCGCTCGTCTCGATCATCATTCCCACCCGGGGAAGTAGCGCAATAATCCGCGGCGCCGAGAGCGTTCTCGTGGTGGATGCCGTGCGCGGCATACTCGAGCGATCAACGTATGCCTCCCTTGAATTCGTCGTCGTCGCCGATGATGAAACACCCCAATCGGTGATCGACGCACTCGTCTGCCTCGCCGGTGACTCCCTTCGGGTCGTACGGTGGTCCGAGGACTTCAACTTCTCGGCGAAGATTAACCGGGGCGCGATCTTCTCCCGTGGTACCTACCTGGTGCTGCTCAACGACGACGTCGACCTGATCACCCCCGACTGGATCGAGGCAATGCTCGGCCTCGCCCAGCAACCGGGAGTCGGACTGGTCGGATCGTTGCTCCTCTTCGAGGACGGCACAGTGCAACACGGCGGACATGTGTACTCGGCGAGTTGGGCGGGGCACATCGCGTTCGGATGGCCGGCCGATCGAGACGACGACCTTGGCTCCCTCGGC
Organism: Microbacteriaceae bacterium; assembly: GCA_043745175.1. Taxonomy (GTDB): domain Bacteria; phylum Actinomycetota; class Actinomycetes; order Actinomycetales; family Microbacteriaceae; genus Lacisediminihabitans. The sequence goes on along the minus strand of JAYTTG010000413.1, from coordinate 3,049 downwards.
GTGGAGCGCGAGGTTTCCGGGGTCACCGCCGCCTGCGCAATGATCCGCGCCGACACCTTCTGGCAACTGGGGGGACTTTCGCTCGACTATGCCGGTAACTACAACGATGTGGATCTTTCTCTCAAAGTTCGGACGGGCGGCCGGAGCATCATCTGCACGCCGCACGCTCGCCTCTATCACTTCGAATCGAAGAGCAGAATTGCCACCATCGAACCGGCAGAACTCGCGACGCTGCGCGCCCACTGGGGCACCTGGCTGCTGTCGGACCCCTACTGGTCGAGCTCGGACGGGCAGCCCTAGCGTTCGGGAAACCCGTGCGGCAGCCCTTCGAGCGCCGGCCGCAGGTGCTCAAGGCGCTGCGCCTCGAGGCTGAGGCCGGTGTACTCGCGGTCGCGGCGGAGCGCCGAGACGGCGGCGAGAAAGAGTTCGGCATTCGCTGTTGGCAGCGGCGAGACGAAGCCGGATGCCTCGGTCGCGAGCGAGCGCGACATGCGGGCGCGGGCATCCGGGGTCAATCGCGACGCCTGTCGGAGGAACTGCGCGATACGGCGGGACAGGCCGTCGGGCATCCGCGCCACATCGGCCGTCGTGGCCCAGCCGAGCAGTTCGACGGGCACCCCGTACACGGGAGGCGTAATCTTCGAGACCCGCTCGTTTTGGCTGTAGGTGCCGGCGAGCAGGTCGCCGAGGCGTTTGGTGCGGCCGTTGAGGAGCGCCGTGACCGCCGCGATTCCACCGAGGGTCGAGAACACCTCGAGCACCCCGGTGAGCGAGCGGATGAAGGCGTGACGTAATCCGATCGATCCGCCATCGTCCCGCACGATCCGCCCGCCGACCGCGAGTTTGCCGAGTGACTTGCCCTGGCTGAGGGTCTCGACGGCGGTCGGGGCGACGACCAGGCAGAAGACGAGGGCGGAGAGGGTGACTGCCCTTCCGCTCGCCTCGTCGAAGAATCCGCTCAGCCAAGGAGACGTCACAGCAAGCAGGACGAGAAGCCAGAGTCCAAAGTAGGCAATGAAGTCGATGATCGCGCCGGCCGCCCGCAGAATGAAGCTGATGGGCCGGAGGTCGAGGCCCACGGCCTCGCCGGTCATCAGCTCGAGCTCATCCGAGACCTCGGGAATGCGTGCACCACCCTGCGCTGCCGTCGCCATGTCTAGTATCTAAACAGATGGATCTAGATGCTTACTCCGCCGCGCACCGCGATGAGTGGGACGAGCTTGCCCGGCTCGGGGCCAAACGGAGCTTCTCAGGCAGCGAATCCGACCGGCTGATCGAGCGCTACCAATCCGGGGCCAGCCAGCTCTCGGCGATCAAGACCACGGCGGGGCAGTCCGTGCAGGGAGATCGGCTGTCGCTGTCATTGTCCCGCGCGCGCCTGCGCTTCACCGGTGCTGGGAGCAATGTGCTCAGCCAGCTGCCCACCTTCTTCGGGGCGCAGCTTCCTGCGGCGCTCTATCGCATCCGCTGGACCAGTCTCGTCGTCGCCCTCGCGACGGCGCTTGTCGCCGTGCTCTACGGCTACTGGGCGCTCAACACGCCCGGAGTGCTCGCTCACTTTGGCACCGAGGAATTTCGCAAGCAGTTCGTGGAGCAGGACTTCGTGAATTACTACTCGAATCACTCGCCCTCGTCCTTCACGGGGCAGGTCTGGACGAACAACGCGTGGCTCGCAGCGCAGTGTGTCGCGTATGGAATAGTCGGCGTCTACGCCCCGTACCTCTTGTTCATGAATGCCCAGAACATCGGACTCTCCGGCGCGCTGATGGCCTCCCACGATCGGCTCGATGTGTTCTTCCTCTACATCGCCCCGCACGGCCAGCTCGAGCTGTACTCGATCTTCGTCGCTGGAGCGGCCGGAATGACCATCTTCTGGTCGTGGATCGCTCCTGGTGCCCGCACGCGCGGCCAGGCGCTCGCCGCGGAGGGACGTGCGCTGATCACCATTGCGATCGGCCTGATCCTCTCGCTTCTGGTCTCCGGCATCATCGAGGGCTTTGTCACCCGCCAGGACTGGCCTTGGGTGATCAAGATCGGAATCGGGACCGTAGCACTTGGGTCGTTTCTGTTCTACCAGTGGGTGATCGGCCGCCGGGCCGTGCGCGCGGGCGAAACCGGTGACCTCGACGAGTTCGAGGCGGGTGCGCGGAGGATCGTCGCGGCCTGACCATTTCACCGTCCAGTTTTGAGTGATTCACGATAAGTGCCATGCTGAAGGAATGGATTCCGAGCTGGGAACCGCTCTTCGTGCCGCAGGCCTGCGCGTCACGTCGGGTCGCCTCGCCGTACTCGAGGCGTTAGACAAGCATCCGCACTCCACCGCCGAGACACTGAGAGTGGCATCCGCGGCGGGACTCTCGGTCCAGTCCGTGCACAATGTGCTCGCTGATCTGACGGCGGTGCGGCTGATCCGTCGCATCGAGCCGGCCGGATCCGCGGCGCTCTACGAGCGTCGCATCGGTGACAACCATCACCACGTGGTGTGCTCCGGCTGCGGAGCCGTGGCCGACGTCGACTGCATACACGGTGCGGCCCCCTGCCTGACCGCGAGCAACACCAATGGCTTCACCATCGAGGCCGCCGAAATCATTTTCTGGGGGCGTTGCCCCCGCTGCCAGCACAAGATAACCACACCGAAGGAGACAGCATCGTGACCGAACCAACAACGAGCCAGACCGGAACCCCAGTTTCGAGCGATAGCCATTCGCTCACCGCCGGAAACGACGGCGTGACCGCACTGCACGACCGTTACCTGGTCGAGAAGCTTGCCCAATTCAACCGGGAGCGCATCCCGGAGCGAATCGTGCACGCCAAGGGCGGTGGAGCCTTCGGAACCTTTACTGTGACGGGAGACGTGTCGGCATACACCAAGGCCGCGGTCTTCCAGCCGGGTGCGACGACCGATACGCTCCAGCGCTTCTCGAGCGTTGCGGGCGAGCAGGGCAGCCCCGACACCTGGCGCGACGTGCGCGGCTTCTCGGTGAAGTTCTACACGACGGAGGGCAACTACGACATCGTCGGAAACAACACCCCGGTGTTCTTCATCCGC
>JAYTTG010000412.1:0-4390 GCA_043745175.1 Microbacteriaceae bacterium | reverse complement strand
GTTTACATCGTGCTCGCGCTGCCGAACATCGACCTGAAGGCGATTGCGGCCATTCCCGCCGGTAACCCACAGGCCGTGATCGGGGCACTCGTGCTCGTGCTCACCGGCTTCGGACTCGGCTGGGTCAACGCGGCCGCCGACTACTCGCGGTACCTGCCGCGCAGCACGAAGAGCTCGTCCGTTGTGGGATGGACGACCTTTGGCGCCTCGGTCGCGCCGATCGCCCTGCTGGTGTTCGGTCTGCTCCTTGTCGGATCGTCAAAAAAGCTCAGTGACGGCATCCTCATCGATCCCATCGGCGCTCTGACGACGATTCTGCCGGTCTGGTTCCTCATTCCGTTCGCCATCGTCGCCGTTCTCGGACTCGTCGGTGGTGCAGTGCTCGACATCTACTCCTCCGGGCTCGCTCTGCTGAGTGCCGGTATCCGCATCCCGCGATATGTGGCCGCCGGTGTCGACGGCATCGTCATGATCGTCGGTGCGGTGGTCGTCGTCTTCTTCGCCACCAACTTCATCGTGCCATTTCAGGGATTCCTGATTACCCTCGGCACCCCGATCGCCGCGTGGTGCGGCATCATGGTCGCCGACGTGATCCTGCGTCGAAAGAACTATGCCGAGGCCGACCTGTATTCGGCGTCGGGCCGCTATGGCGACATTCGCTGGCTGCCCATCGGCCTCATCGTGGTCGGCACAGCGCTCGGCTGGGGGCTCGTCACCAACGCCGCCGCAACCTGGCTCACCTGGCAGGGCTATCTGCTCGGGCCGTTCGGGCTCGGGGGGCGCGAAGGACCATGGGCCTACGCCAACCTCGGTGTGTTGGTGTCGCTGCTCGTTGGCTTCGTCGGAATCCTGGTCTTCGGCCGTCGCGCCATTCGCCGCCAGGAGGCGCTGCCGATAGAGGAGCCTGCCCAGCCGGTTGAAACTGCCCGTCGATGACCGCGCCCTGGCTCGTCGTGATCGACATGCAGGTGGTGTTCGGCGACCCGAGCAGCGCCTGGTTCACCCCGGGCTATCCCGCAATCGAATCGACCGTCGCGAGACTGGTGGAGCACTTCGGCGAGCGGGTCGTGCTCACACGGTTCATCGCCCCCGAGCATCCCACCGGCGCGTGGGTGCCGTATTACGAACTGTGGCCCTTCGCTCTCGTGCACCACACCGATCCGCTCTACGAACTGATGCCCGCATTCGCCGGCACGGGGCATCCTGTGATCTCCCGCACGACGTTCGGCAAGTGGGGCGACGAACTCTCCACGATCATCGGACCGGATGCCGCGGTGGTACTCGCGGGCGTCTCGACCGACTGCTGCGTGCTCTCGACCGCCCTCGCGGCGGCGGATGCCGGTGTGCGCGTGCTCGTGGTGAAGGATGCCTGCGCCGGACTCAGCGACGTCGACCACCAGCGTGCTCTCGATGCCATGGCGCTGTACGGGCCGCTGATCGAGGTCACGAGCGCTGATGCGGTGCTCGCCGCGTGAGGGTGAAGAGCAGCCCGAGGGTCTCCGGGCTCAAGCACGAGGAGATCGCCCGCATCCTCAGCGACGAGATCCGTAGCGGGCAGGTTGCTTACGGGCTGCGGCTGCCCGGCGAGACGACCCTCGCCGAACGTTTCTCGGTGAGCCGCAACACCGTGCGTACCGCGCTCACCGAGCTGGGCAGGGCCGGGCTGATCAGCACCCGTTCGGGCAAGGGCTCGTTCGTCACCTACGACGGCCGACCCCTGAACGTGCGCCTCGGCTGGGCTCGCGCACTCCAGGATCAGGGCCTCGAGACGATCGTTCGGGTCGAGCGGGCCGAAGAGGTCGAGGATACCGCGCTCGCCGCTGCCCTCGGTGAGCCGAGCGAGCGATTCATCGCCATCGACCGCCTGCGTTCGATCGTGGACGGACCGGTGATCTCTTACGAACAATCCCGCGTGCGGGCGACCCCCCGGGTCGCCGACGCCGTTTCGGCGGGAAAGGCCGCGGGATCGCTGACCCGAATGCTGCTCGAGACCGATCTCATCGCGTCCGTCGGCGAGCAATGGGTGGAGGTGCGGATGCTCGATGAGACCGAGGCTGCGTTGCTCGGCCGCACCACTGGCGCCGCCTTCCTCTGGTCACGCTGCGTCACCCGCAATGCGGTCGGTGAGCTGGTGGAGCAGGTGGAGAGCCTGCTCGATCCCGCATATTTCAGCCTGCACTTTCAATTTTCCTCGCAAGACTGAGACGGGCATGACACAGCGCGATCGGGCGATTGGTGCCCTCTATGGACTGGCGATCGGCGATGCTCTCGGCATGCCGACACAGTTGATGTCCCGCAGCGGGATCGCCGGGCGATACGGGATGATCGATCGGTTTCGAGCAGCGGATGCCTGGCACCCGCTCGCCGGCGGATTGCCCGCCGGGCACATCACCGACGACACCGAGCAGGCCCTGCTGCTCGCGCGGCTGCTGATCGAGGGTCACGGCCACGTGGCCCCTGGCATCTTCGCCCGTGCCCTGGTGGAGTGGGAGGACGACATGCGTGCGCGCGGCTCGCTCGACCTGCTCGGTCCCTCCACGAAACGTGCCGTGCAGGCCGTGCTCGATGGGGAGCCGCTCGCGACGGCGGGGCGATTCGGCACTACGAACGGTGCGGCTATGAGAGTGACGCCGGTCGGCATCCTCCGGACATGGCAACCTATTGATATCTTCGTCGACCTGGTCGCTGAAACCAGCTTCGTCTCCCACAACACCGGCGTTGCCATCGCGGGGGCGGCCGCGGTGGCCGCGGCAGTCAGTGCCGGGATCGACGGTGCCAACCTCGAGGGGGCCGTCGAGGCGGCGGTCGAGGCGGCGCAGGTCGGCGCAACGCGGGGCTACTGGGTCGCCGCAGCGGATGTCGCCAGCCGCATCCGTCTCGCGATCGACCTCGCCGACCCCGCCGACGTCGACGGCAGCCTCACCCGTCTCTACGAGATCGTCGGCACGAGCCTCGCGACGCAGGAATCCGTTCCGGCCGTGTTCGGCATCCTCACCACTTTTCCGGATGACCCGTGGGGTGCCGTCTGCTCCGCTGCCTCGCTCGGCGGTGACAGCGACACCGTCGCGGCGATGGCCGGGGCGATCGGGGGGGCGCTGCACGGCACTGCTGGTTACCCGGCAGAGGCGCGGGAAACCGTGGCCACCGTGAACTCACTCGACCTCGAGCCGGTCGCCGACAGGTTGCTGGCGTTTCGATGAGGGCGCCCCGGCTGGTGAGCGTCGGCAACGTGATCGTCGACGTGACCCTGCGCATCCCCGCGCTGCCCGAGCGTGGCGGGGATGTACTCGCCCGCGATACGGGCAGTACCCCCGGAGGCGCATTCAACACCCTCGTGGCCGCCGTGCGCCAGGGCGTGGCCAGCGCATATGGGGGTGGGCACGGCACCGGTCCGCTCGGCGACCGGGTGCGATCGGCCCTCGAGGCCGAGCGGATCGAGGTACTGCTCGATCCCTCGACGAAGACCGACACCGGCTACGACATCGCGCTGATCGACGACGAGGGGGAGCGCACCTTCGTGACAGTGTTTGGAGCGGAGGCTTCGCTCACCTCGCGAGACCTGGCGAGCATCCGTCTTGGCGGCAATGACCTCACGTGGCATGACCTCGTGCACGTGTCGGGCTATGGGCTGCTCGAGAGCACGAACGCTGGCGTGCTCGTTCCGTGGATCGCCGCAATTGCCGCCGGGCACACTGTTCTGGTGGACCCGGGGCCGCTCGGCTCGAATATCTCCGCCGCGGTGCTTGCGACCGTCGCCGCCCGAGCGGACTGGTTCAGCTGCAATCTTCGCGAGGCGCTGTTGCTGAGCGGTGCGGCGGATGCCCGGGATGCTGCCATCGCCCTGCGCAAGACCTGGCGCGCCGTCATCATTCGCCTCGGACCGGAAGGCTGTCTTGTCGCGGCCGACGACGACGACGTCGTGCACGTGCCCGGATTTGCCGTGGAGGCGATCGACACGAACGGGGCGGGAGATGCGCACACCGGCGCATTCCTCGCGGGACTTGCGGCGGGGGAGTCGCCGACTGCCGCCGCGCTGCGGGCAAACGCCTGCGCAGCCCTCGCCGTGACCCGCCGCGGGCCAGCGACCGCCCCGACCGCCGTCGAGGTACAGCACCTCCTCGATAGCGCGAGCTAGGGCTGAAGTCGCTCGAGCGTCCACCCACCGTCGACGGCCGTGAACACCAGTCGGTCATGCAGGCGTGACGTGCGCCCCTGCCAGAATTCGATTGTGCTCGGCACGACGCGGAATCCACCCCAGTGCTCCGGGCGCGGCACGACCGAGCCCTCCGGATAGCGCGACTCGAGCTCACGCATCCGATCTTCGAGAACCTGCCGTGACGCGACCGGCTCCGACTGCTCGCTCGCGAGGGCCGCGAGGCGCGAACCGTGC
>JAYTTG010000411.1:0-4391 GCA_043745175.1 Microbacteriaceae bacterium | reverse complement strand
CCCTCCAGGTAGTACTCGTCGGCGCGCGAACGATCCGACTCCAGGTAGCGGCGCGCGTCTGCGCCGGAGCCCCGGAACAGGATCACGCCGCCCTTCATAGCCGCCTCCGGTCTATCTCATGTTTTTGCAACTATCTACGGTAGCATACGTCCATTCAGAAGGATAGGGATCGAGGCTGGAAGCAGGTGAGAACTTGTGCGCTGATGGGCAGGGTCTGGTCGTTGAGACTAGGTCTGCGGAGTCATAGTGGGCGGATGAGTGGCTCGGAGGCTGTGCGTCCCGCATGGGGAATCTTCAACGGGGCCAGCCTTGCTGAGAGAATAGCAACATGAGCGCTGTGAATTGCTCCGGGTTTGATGGAGGTTCTTGATTCCCCGAAAGTGGATGAGGACCAATGGCAGTACAACGTAGATATCCGAAAAGAGCTTCGCCGACGTGCGGTTCGTCTTGTGCTTGATGCGCGAGATGACGCTGGTGGCCGTCGTGGGGTGTGCACGCGGGTCGGGCAGCAGCTCGGTGTTCCGCCGGACACGCTTCGCGGGTGGGTTCACCGAGCCGAGATCAACGAAGGGGCGCGGCCCGGGACGACAACCGATGAGCATGTCCGGCTGGTCGAGTTGGAGCGGGAGAACCGTGAGCTTCGACGGGCGAATACGATCTTGAAGGCGGCGTCGACTTTCTTCAGCTCGCGGAGCTCGACCGCCCACTGAGCAGATGATTCAGCTCATCGATGACCATAAGGACGAGTTCGCCGGTCGTGCCGGTCTGCAGGCACCTCCCGATCGCCCCGCAAACGTATTACGCGCACGAAGGGCCGGTCACCGTCGAAGCGAGCCTTCTCGGACGAGATCATGACCGAGAAGATCCACGCGATCCATGAGGTCAACTACGGGGTCTACGGTGATCGGAAAGTTCACGCCGAACTGCGCCGGACCGGCGATGAGGTTGCCAGCTGTACGGTCGAGCGGCTGATGAAGAAGGAAGGCCTTCGCGGTATCCGTCGGTCTAAAGGACCCCGCACAACAATTCCAGGGCCGTTGGCGGACCGGCCTTCGGACTTGGTCGAACGGCGGTTCACCGCGACGGCCCCAGACTGCCTCTGGGTTGCCGACATTACCTATATCCGCACCTTCTCCGGATGGGTTTACGCCGCGTTCGTCATCGATGTGTTCGCCCGTCGTGTCGTGGGCTGGCAACTCTCGAGCAGCCTGCACACCGATCTCGCCCTCGACGCGTTGGAGATGGGAATCTGGACCCGCCGCCGGGCTGGCCGGGACCTCTCCCAACTCGAATATCACAGCGACCGCGACGATCACTTGAATCCAGCCAATATCGAGCCATTCGTTACACCGACCGTCTCGCCGACGCCGAGGCGGTCGCCTCGGTCGGATCCAAGGGCTACGGTTACGATAACGACCTTGCCGAGGCGTTCAACTCGCTGTTCAAAGCCGAACTGATCCGCAACAAAGGACCCTGGCGAGGCATCAACGATCTGAAAGATCGCGACGGCCGAGTACATCGCCTGGTTCAACCACCGCAGACTTCACGGCGAGATCGGCTACCGGCCACCAATCGAGGTTGAGAACGAATTCCTGAACCGCACCACCCCGGCCATCACAATGATGGAACGGGTCTAACCGAACCTCTACCAAACCCGGGGCTTGACAAACAGTGGCGATCCAACTCTCGGCACATCACTGAGACCGCCCATGAGAGGAACGCTGAGAGGGTGGTTATGGAAGGTAGCGGCGGAAAAAGACCCGCCTGTATCCGTCCTGGATGGCGCGATGTGTCTCGGTAAACCCGTGATGGGAATAGTAGGTGAGGTTCTCGGTCATCGCCTCGTTCGTATAGAGACGCAGTTCTGTAAGCCCCGCTTCGGTTGCGTCGAGTTCCGCCCGACCCAGAAGTCGGCCTCCGATACCGTGTTCCTGCTCCGCCGGAATCACCGCGATGTTCTCGATGAGAAGGTAGTGGCCCATCGCGCGGGTCACGAGGAGGCCAATCGGGTGTCCCACGCGTTCCATCAACCACACCCTGGCAGTGGTGATGAGCCTCTCGTAGTCCGCCCGCATCGGTGCCGGCTCCCGTCCGATCCGGGTCACGTAGACCCGATAAGCAGCCCGTGCCACACCAGTCAACGCTTGTGCGTCCTCAACACCGGCGCGCCGCAACCGTACCTCTTCCTCCACTCGCCGATCGTAGCGATTCGCAGCGACACGGCGCTGGGGTATCCAGATCACGAGGATCTGAGCTTCGAAGGCGGATCACCCCGAGAGAGCATCACCGAGATCAAGACTGCGTCACGGAACCGCCGCCCGTTAGCCGGACACTGAGCGGACGAGATTTCCTACGCCCGGTGGGTGGGGGCACCCTCGAGGCCACTTTTCGACCGGTTCGGTGGCCCGTAAGGGGAACGACCAGGGGGCAATTCTCTTTGATAGGAAAGGGTTCCTGAATGAGTGAATTCTTGATCTCCAGCAGACCTAATTCCCAGGATGCCCCCGGCGTAACGCGTCCGCATCCCTTCGTGCGCAGCCGGTTTGTGTGACCCGCCGCCGGGATCTTGCCTTCGCCCCTAATCGTGGGGGTTGTCCGTCAACACGCGAATACTTTTTATTCGCGCGACGGCATCTTTTCGCGATTGAGGGGACGCGACTCTAGGCAGCCCCCACCGACTTGACATCAACGTCAAATCCACAACAGACCCGACAGTGCCGGGTCGACGGTGAGGAACTGTGCCGTGACCGGGTCGTAGTCCCTGGCCCGCAAATACACCAACCCGATAGCCGGATCCGGCCAGTTACCCAGACGGTTCAGTCCGGAACGCCCAGCAGCCGGGATGCGTCCTCGAGGCGATGAGCAACCACGGCTAGATCGCATGGCCCCTGGTTCTGAACTTGTGGCGCCTGACTTTGCCCGCGTCGTCTCGGAGAGGTTCTGAACTTATGCGTATCTCGTTGGGTGAGCTTGATCCCAGTATCCCGCGTACCCAAGCCATCAGGTCGATCGCGTCAACGCGGGCGCAGTCGATGTCAGCGATGGCGACCACCCGGTTACCGAGATCGTCGTCTGGCTCACCGAACGCGACCGCCGATCGTACAAAAGGGTGCGATTCGAGAGCCTGTTCTATCGTGATCGGAGCGATCTTCTCCCCGCCGCGCACGATCAGGTCATCGGCACGGTCGAGAATCCACAGAAACCCATCACGGTCGGCCCTTCCCAGATCGCCGAGGGTGTGCCAACCGTCAACCACCGGAGTTTCAAAGCCGACATATCGATAGGTATCTGGTCCTTCACGCCTCATTTGTACCAGGCCCACTTCGCCTGCTGCGAGTTCAACGCCTGTTGTGGTGGACACGACTCGCATCTGTGATCCGCCGATGGGTCGCCCGACAGAGCCGGGGCGCTTGAGCCATTCGTCGCCGCGGATCATCGTGAGGCCGATAGATTCGCTGCCCGCGTATACCTCGGTAATTTTCTCTGCACCGATCCACTCGATCCAGCCGCGTTTCGTGTGGGGTGCGCACGGGGCGCCGATGTGCAGGATCGAGTCGAGGCCTGTGAGGTCGAAGGTGGCGCGCTCCTCCGCTGGCAGGCGAAGCATTCGGTGCATCATCGTCGGCACAAGCATCACCCATGTGATGCGCTCTCGGACAATTGCACGCAAGGTATCTCGCGGGTCGAATCGCGGTTCGATGACGAGGGAGTGGCCCGTCATAAGGCCCCGCATCGCGTAGGTGAAGGGGGCCGAATGGGTTAACGGCGCTACGACAAGTTGAGTGGCCTCGCGCGGAATAAAAGCTGCGGCCCGGGCAGTCGGATCGAATCGGGCGGATGCTGCCGCAAGAACGATCTTTGGCGTGCCCGTACTGCCACTGGAGGTGGGAGCTTTCCAGCTTCGAGCCACGAGTGCCGGACCACGGTACCGCGAGAACCGGGTAGTTGCAGACGAGGCCAGCACTCGCCGTCCAGGGAACTCGTCCTGACTGGCTCCGATGATTACTCGTGCTTCAGCACGTTCGACGACGTTGCGCTGCTCGGTGAGCGGAAGCCGAGCACTGAGCGGCTGGGGAGTCGCACCTACGAGCCAAATGGCGGCGCACGCGATTACGAACTCCACGGTGTTGGGTAACCGCAGGGTGACGAGGTCGTCAATCTGCACGCCTTCGGCGCGTAACAGGTCCGCGTATTGTTCCATTGCCTCCACTAACTCCGCGCGGGTGAGCGAGGTCTGTCGGTCGCGCACGGCCAATGCGTGCGGGTCTTGCTTCGCGAGCCATCGGAGGGCCTCACCAATCGGCATATCAGTCACGCCAACACCGACCGGTACAGCTCGAGATGAGCGGCTGCAGCGGCGCTCCAGGTATACGATCGGGCGAGCTCCCTGC
>JAYTTG010000410.1:0-4393 GCA_043745175.1 Microbacteriaceae bacterium | reverse complement strand
ATCGGTGTCGCGGCAGCGGCCTCAAACTCGACTCCCGGCGGGAGAGCCACAACAAAGGCGGGGTTCACGGTGGTGTAGTCAGCGAAGCTTCCTCTGCCAGCTCCGAAGACAGCGTCGCCAACCTGGAAGCCGATCGCATCCGTTCCAATAGCCTCGACAATGCCGGCCACATCTTGACCCTGAATCGAACGTTTCGGTTTGAGAAGCCCCGCAAATAATCTCAGGAAATATGGCGTGCCGCTGAGCATATGCCAATCGAACGCGTTGGCCGATGAGGCCTTTACGCTCACCAAGAGCCTCCCGGGCGCAGGCTCCGGAGTCGGAACCGACTCGATCGCCAGCGCATCCGATCTTCCGTATCGGCGTGCGGTGACCGCCACCATCGTCGTGGGTATCGGGCCTGACTGGGCTCCTGTGCCCGATCCTCGGCCCAGGGTAGCGTCGTTGGGAACTGTCATTGTGGCTCCAGATATAGTGATATGTACACTGTACGTAAATGATGTGTTCGAAACGCTAACACGTACGCTGTACGTAGTCAACAGGCCGACAGACAGTCGAAGGGAGACAATGAAAATCGCAGCAGCCTCCGCACGCCGGGTGCCTCTCACTACGGAGCGGATCGTCGCACAGGCGGTACGCATAGCGGATGAACACGGGGTTTCGGGGCTCAGTATGCGAAGTCTCGCCCGTTCGCTCGGGTTCGAGGTGATGGCGCTTTACAACCACATCGCGAACAAGCAGGAGCTCCTATCGCTCATGATCGACGCCGTCGCCTGCACCATTGCAGGCCCACCGCAGGGAGTGAGACCGCTCGCTGCAGTGCGTTCGATCACCATCTCAACCCACACTGCGCTCCTGAAGCATCCGTGGGTCACCGAGCTCTGGCAGCAACATCTGCCCGGGCTTGCGCGCACAAACCACATGGAAACCTTGCTGCGCCTGCTCAACGAGAGTGGGCTTTCTCCAGAGCTCGCTCACCACGGTTTTCACGCCGTCACGAACCACGTAATCGGTTACACGCTGCAGGAAGCCACCATGGTGCGCGCAGGCAAGGACACCCTGAGAACTGCCGAGGACTTCCTGGCCGGGATCACATCGAAAACCCATCCCTACATGGTTGCCCACGTTCACCAACACTTATCGGGGGATTCCGCGAGCAGCTTCGAACTCGTGCTCGACCTCATTCTCGACGGCCTCGTCCGTCTTGACGTCACACGGCCTGAGAATCTCGCAGCGCATTCTCCCCAGGGACTGCCCGGTATCGGGGTTTGATGGCGCTTCCATATTCGATTGCCAATCGGATATTTTGCTGAGGAGTTTTGCGCTTAGCAGGGCACCGTGGCCAATATCGTCTTCCGATGAGGATTTCCCAAATCCTCACGCTCGATGTCGAGCTCGGCTCGAGCGCTTCGACGTTTGACTCGTTCGGCGGGCGAGGCTCACTATCGCGGATGAGTGTCGCGCTCACCAGTCAGGCTTGATAGGTCACGGCCAATTTCGCGAATGATGACCTCCCCTCGAGTGGTGTGCTTTCGCTTTGCCGGCTGAGGTCCCTTCCTGATAAACGCAATGAAGATCTCTGCGCGCGGGCGACACTCGTTACATCGCCGTTCGCAACTGTGCAACTGTGCAACTGTGCAACTTGAATAGGGTCCTGCAGATAATCCGGAGTTTCATACGATTAATGACGAAAATCGTTGGCATGCAACAGCTAAAGTCGCTGAATCCGCCGCTGGCGAAGAAGGCAGAGCCAGCGAGGCCCCAACCGGTGCACTGTGCAGTTGCACCGTCGCATTGACCTCGGAACAGGATGGAGGAGCCGGTGTCGAAGGTCTCGAACAATTCAGCGTAGTCAGGGGGATCGTGGTGACCGCCGATTACAGCTCGATCGTGAAGTCGCGCTTTCTTGCTCGGGATCTAGTCACGGGACACATCGTTTCAGGGGCAGAAATCTTCGTGATGGAGGTCCGAACGCCCGTTGGAAAGGCGACGATCACTGCTGTATTTCAGAAGCTTTAGGAGATGCAGAAAGAAACCCACGGTGAGCAACCGGACCAACGGCAACGGGATGGAATCGGTGAGCGAATCATAGCCAGTTCGTTTCGAGGACCTGGCAATCACGCTTATCGGTGGATGTGCCCCAGATCTGACGTTTTGAACGTCCCGCTTTGAAAACGGCCAATAAGAAGCGATTGTTATGGGTCAACCACAGCGGCCGTCCTAGCCGTAAGGGCACAGCTGTTGATCTCGGAAACGGGATTAACAGTTCCATAGAGCAGACCCCGATGTGACGCCACTTTTGATGGACGTCAATGCACACTAAGCGGTAGATAAGCGACCCAAAGTCAAGGAATCTTGGCCATTACTGGGGCGCTTCTGGATCTGTGAGGTTGACGGTTCTACTACTGTCGGATGATAGTGAGGGTTGGTCGGTGCCGGGCCCCAGAGCGGTCATCTTCGGTCAGCGCCGTCCAAGAGACAGTCGTGCCGGCGGCGATTGTGAGGAGCGTGTGGTCGATCGGCATGCCGAGCGTTGCTGGAAGCGATGTCGGCCAGGTGCCAACCGACGCGGAGCCCACAGCGGACGCGCTGTCGATGCAGCGGCCCAGATGATCACTACCAAAGTTGTCTACCGTGCTGTTGAAATCACCGGAGACGATGACCCTCGAGCTAGCTGCGCAGGCGCTTGTCACCCAATCGAGGTTCCGCCGCCACGCGGACATATCGCGCGAAATTGGATGTACGGCATGCAGAGCCAGAATTGTTGGGCCAGAATCCGACGTCAACTTCAGCGTCTTAACTGGGTCTGGGCCGGAAACGGCGGTGTAGGTCCCGGCGAGGGCGGCGCGAATAAGCACCGCGACCTGCGCGCCGGGTTGGCGGGCCATAAATAACACGAACGGTTGACCGTCGTGCGCCAGTCGGGACCGTATTGTACCCGCCGTGCGGGCGGTCCCCGCGTCGGGCAGCACGATGAAGTCTGGGCGTGCGCGAGCGGCGATGTCGGCAATGTTGGATGGGCGCACTAGCGCACCGTTCGTGTTCCATTCGAATAAACGAAGAGTCCTTTGAGTTGAGCTTGCAGCGTGCTGTTGCCGCGTCCCATGTGCGGCGACTATCACAAAGTTCGCACCTCCAAGCACAACGAACACGACCGCCGCCAGTAGTGCCATAACTTTGATCCGTCGGCTACAGGCAGCAACAACTCCTGCTACCAAAGCGATGGCGACAGTTACGACCATCACAGCATTTCTCGCGGGAAGTATCGCGGCAAATAGAGCGCCTCGCCCCAGACCGAGTTGCGGAGCGAACGTGAAGATGATCCCCAAGATGCAAATGGCCACCAGAATCGCACTTGAGGGTATGGAAATGCGTCGATGGGGCATTGGATCACTATGCCGGAATATCCTGTTGGCGATCGCTTCTTACCCAAAAACAATTTCCCCGAGAGGGACTGCTCAAGGTTTAGTTGTCACTGCACTTAGGCCGCAAGAACGGTTGTTCGGTCCACTATTTCAAACTCGATCGGCGTCAGCTTCCCGGGCCGGCATTGGCGGTGATAGCTTCCCTCTATCCACTGCACCATCGCCGGCGCAGTTCCTGTTTCGTCGACCACCGGTGTCGGTTCAACACGTTCTCCTGCAGAAACGCAGGGAACGATTGTGATGCTTGAGGCGTGCCGTGCGGCAAGGTGGTGTTGACGGGCGTGACTCACAGAACGATCGACCCAACGGTGTACTTATGAGGAGACCAGTCCGCTCGTCACCCGCCGACAACCGATGGCCTGATGAGGAGCATGTGCCTTCGGGAAGCTTGATTCATTGCATCAGTTGAAAACTTCCGCCGATCGCACCCGCTGCAGGTCTAATTTAGGGGCGGCTTCACTGTGGTGGATTTCTTCGCCAACGCGAGGATTTCGAGCTGTATGGTGAGCGCGAGGATCTATCGGGACTGGGCCGCGAGGTGCACTAGTTTAAACTCCACGTTCATCCAGACGATCGACATTTTCCGCATGTAGTCGCGGGCGATGGCGCACTGGTGCGGGGTGGTCGCGACGTCGTACCGTTTGGTCGCTCTCGCTCCGTTGGGCTGCGTGAACCCGAGCTTCTGCTGCGGCAGCAGGTAATTCGTGAACACCCGGTCGAGTTTTCAGGTCTCGTTGAGCAGGGCAGGCTCCGCCGGGGTGTCGTAGCGGTGGCAACCGGTCAGTTCGCGAATATGCGTCCAGTACTTCTGCTCGACGTGGGCGCCATCGTTACTGTGACTGGCTCGCGACCTGGTGAGGGCGATCTTGTTCGCCAGGCAGTAGTCGAACAGGTGGTGGTTGATGAACTCGGACCCGTTGTCGGAGTCGATGCCGATGCCGATGCCGATGCCGATGCCGATGCCGATG
>JAYTTG010000409.1:0-4399 GCA_043745175.1 Microbacteriaceae bacterium | reverse complement strand
TTCGTGCCTACCGCGGCGATCGCCCGCCGACCACGCCAGTGTGGTTCATGCGCCAGGCCGGCCGCTCACTGCCCGAATACCGTGCCCTCCGGGCCGGCACCACGATGCTCGACGCGTGCCTCGATCCCGAACTGTCAAGCGAGATCACCCTGCAGCCGGTGCGACGCCACGGTGTGGATGCCGGCATTTTTTTCAGCGACATTGTCGTGCCGCTGAAGCTCGCCGGCATCGATGTCACTATCGTTCCCGGCCGCGGCCCGGTGCTCGGTGCTCCGATTCGTACCGCGGCGGATGTCGCCTCTCTCCGCCGCCTCGAGCCGGACGCACTCGCCCCCATCGCCGAAGGCGTCGCGCGCGCCGTCGCAGGGCTTGGCACGACTCCCCTCATTGGATTCGCCGGCGCACCGTTCACTCTCGCTGCTTACCTCGTCGAGGGAGGTCCATCCAAAGACCACCTGCGGGCTCGCACCCTGATGCACGCCGACCCGTCGACCTGGGATGCCCTCCTCGGCTGGGCCGCGGATGTCACGGGAGCGTTCCTGCGCTCGCAGGTGCTCGCCGGTGCGAGCGCGGTGCAGCTGTTCGATTCGTGGGTTGGGTCACTCTCGGTTTCCGACTACGAGAGCCGAGTCGCTCCTTTCTCTCGACGGGCAATCGCCCACGTCACAGATCTCGGCATCCCCGTGGTGCACTTCGGGGTGGGCACCGGCGAGCTGCTGCGGTCTATGTACGCGATTGGAGTTGACGTGATGGGCGTCGACGACCGTATCCCGCTCGACGAAGCATCCCGTCGACTCGGTGCTTCCGTGCCGCTGCAGGGCAACATCAACCCGGCCATGCTCGCGGCACCGTGGCCGGTGCTCGAAGCCCATGTGCGCGACGTGATCACCCGTGGGCGCGCGGCGACGTCGCACGTACTCAACCTCGGCCATGGGGTCCCGCCAGAAACCGACCCCGATGTGCTCACGCGCATCGTGCAGCTCGCGCACGCGCCTTTTACCGTCCATGCCTAGCGCGATTGTGGTCGGTGGGGGGATCGCCGGGCTTGTGATGGCCCGCGATCTCGTGCTCGGCGGCTTCGACGTGACCCTGCTCGAGGCCTCCGATCACCTCGGCGGCAAGATCGCCCGTCACACTGTGGCGGGCCTGGCCCTTGATGCCGGCGCCGAGAGCTTCGCGACCCGACACGACACAGTTGTCCACCTCGCCCGCCAGCTCGGCCTGGGGCCCGACATCGCCCGTCCGAATCCGCAGGGCGCGTGGCTCCAGACTGCGGAAGGCCGGGCCTATCCGCTGCCCCGCACCGGAATCCTCGGAATTCCCGGCACGCCACTGGCGGCTGACGTCATCGAGGTCATCGGGTTCTGGGGGGCGCTGCGCGGCCAGCTTGACGAGCTGATGCTCGGCTTCATCGGGTCGAAGGAACTCAGCCTCGGGCGACTGGTACGCCGCCGGATGGGCCGCCGGGTCCTCGAACAGCTGGTCGCGCCCGTGACGCTCGGCATCCACTCACGGCATCCCGATGAGCTCGCTGTGGATGTGGTGGCACCAGGCCTGCGAGCCGCGATGCTCGACACGGGATCGCTCGCCCACGCCGTGCGGGAGCTGCGGGAAGCCGCCCCGGCGGGCACGGCTGTCTCGGGCATAGTGGGCGGAATGTTTGGGCTGGTCGAGGCGCTGGTCCGCGACCTGGAGCGATTCGGAGTGACGATACGTCTGGAATCCCCGGTCACCGCAGTAGAGGCTTCATTGGTGACGCTCCTCGACGGACAATTGCTCGAAGCGGACCAGGTGGTGCTCGCGGCCCCGCTCGCGACCACGGGGCCGTCGGATCGCACCCCCGCGATCGTTCTCGCAACGCTGGTCGTGGATGCCCCCGAGTTGGATTGCGCCCCGCGCGGCACCGGTGTGCTCGTGGCGGGCGGGCGCTCCGACGTCCCTTTCCGAGCCAAGGCCCTCACCCACGCGACCGCCAAGTGGGACTGGCTCGCAGAGCGAGCGACGCCGCATCGCCACGTGCTCCGACTCTCCTACGACGGAGCAGCAGCGGCTCGGGTCAGCGACGCCCAGCTGCGCGGCCAGGCCCTGCTCGATGCCGGCGGGCTGCTCGGGATTGCCCTGCTCGAGGCCTCTGTCGTCGCGTTCGCGCGGGTGGAGTGGAGGGCTCCAGCGAGCCGCCCCGAGCCAATCGACGGGGTGGTACTCATCGGTGAAGGCATCGCCGGCACCGGACTCGCCGCCGTGATCGCCCAGGTGAGAGTGGCGTCTGGAGGTTTGCTGGAAGAGGTAGAGGCGTAGCCTCCGGGGGCTACTGTGGAGGTGATCCCAGACATATGCCCATCCGGGCACGCACAGGACGGAGCAAATCATGCGAGGCAAACTGTTGCTCGTCGTCGGACTGGCCGCTGGCTATGTGCTCGGCGCCAAAGCCGGACGCGGTCGTTATGACGCGATCAAGCGCGCGACCGACAGGTTCTGGGGCGACCCCCGCGTGCAACGACAGGTAAAGAACGTCGAAGGACGCGCCAAGGAGTTTGCCAAGGACAAGGCGCCAGAGGTGGTCGACTTTCTGAGTGACGGCGCTAAGCGGGTCGTGTCGCAGGTGAGCCGCTCAAAGTCGACGCCAGCCACGCGCTCCGCGACGGCAGCCAAATCGGCTTCCGCTAGCGGTAAGTAGGTTGTCGTGAATGACGACGCCACGGCGCGCAAGTCGCTCTTCTCCCTCATCGCCGACTTGCCAAGGCTCGTTATCGGGCAGGTGAAAAATGAGGTCGAGCAGTTCAAGAGTGAGCTGATCGGCAAGCTCAAGCACGCAGGTATCGGTGTCGGTCTCTTCGCCGGGGCTGGCTTCGTGGCCTTTTTCCTGTTCGCCGTGCTCATCTCCGCCGCGATTCTCGCGTTTGCAACGATTATGCCGGGCTGGTTGGCGGCGCTCATCGTGGCGGGCATCCTCCTGCTGATCGTGGTGATCCTCGTTCTGATCGGCCTTCGCCAGGTGAAGCAGGGAGTTCCGCCTGCCCCCACCGAAACGATCAAGAGCGTGAAGAAAGACGTCAGCGTGATCAAAGGCCTGAGAAAAAGGGAGATCCGATGAGCGACACGGCATCGTCCGATTCGATTGAGACCAGGATCGCTGCAACACGATCCGAGCTCGAGCAGACCCTCGATGCGATCGAGGACAGACTCAATGTGCCGAGGCAGATCGGCAAACTGACAGCTAAAGTGCAGTCCGCCTACGAGGAGAACCCCGTACCGTGGATGATCGGAGCGACCGCAGCCGTGGTCGTCATCGGCGGCATCGTGGCCTGGGCGATCTTCGGCGACGACTAGATACCGTCGGTTCACCACAGGGAGAACAGAAGAACATTTCACGCTGAAGCACGGCCGCTTTTTGTTCTCGCAGCAATGCGGGGGAGGATAGACGGCATGAGCACCACCCCGATCCCGAACGGGCTTCCCGCCGAGGCAGCCACCAGTCCCGAAGACCACACGACGACCGGATATACCCTCTGGGCGGTCTTCCGTCGTGATCATGCGGTGCTGGCGGGTCAGGATGTCGATTCGCTCTCCGCCGCGGTCGCGGTCGTGGAAGCGGCCGGAGTTACCGTTCGTGGGTTCTACGACGTCTCCGGTCTTCGTGCCGATGCCGACCTGATGATCTGGCTGCACGGAGGGGCTCCCGAAACCCTGCAATGGGCGCTTCGCGAGCTGCGCCGCACCCTGATGCTGCGCACTCTTTTGCCCACCTGGAACGCGATGGGCGTGCACGTCGATGCCGAGTTCTCCGCAAGCCATCGTCCCGCGTTCATGGGGACCAGGGAGCCGGAGGCGTGGCTCACGGTCTACCCCTTTGTGCGCTCATACGAGTGGTACATCCTTCCGGATGAAGAGCGGCGATCCATGCTGGCGGATCATGGGCGCAAGGGCAGCGCCTACTCGCAGGTGCTTGCCAACACTGTTGCATCCTTCGCCCTGGGGGACTACGAGTGGATCCTTGCGCTCGAAGCCCCCCAGCTCATCGATCTCGTCGACCTGATGCGCGCCCTGCGGCAGACCGAAGCGCGTCGCCACGTGCGCGAGGAGCTGCCCTTCTACACCGGTCGACGCATCGCCCTAACCGAGATTGCTGAGGTGCTCCGATGACCATTACAAACGGTGAGCTAGCCGGAGGGTTAGTGCGCGGCGCGACGGATGCGGCGAAGGCCGGACCCGAGCACGTCACAGCACCGACCGCTTATGACGCCATTCTGCTCGCGAGCTTCGGCGGGCCAGAGGGCCAGGATGACGTCATACCGTTTCTGCGTAACGTGACCCGCGGTCGCGGTATCCCCGACGAGCGGCTCGAAGAGGTGGCCCACCACTACCGGGCGTTCGGTGGTATCAGTCCGATCAACCAGCA
>JAYTTG010000408.1:0-4406 GCA_043745175.1 Microbacteriaceae bacterium | reverse complement strand
GGGAATCCAGTGCACCACCTATCGCGAATGCCTCGACGTGCTGAAGACGTCAACAGACATTAACTACGACGGAATCTCCGGCGCCATCACTTTCGATGCCAACGGGGACACCAGTCCGGCACATTTTGGACTGTATCGCTACGACGCGGAAGGACGGTTCGCGCGGGTGGGTGATGTGATCGCTGGCTGACTCGGGGAGCCAGGCGCCGGTGCGGGGCGGCTGGCGGTTCGATGTTCACAGAGATGCCCGCGAATGTGGGCACCATCTGCGAAACCACAGTTCGATCACATTTTTCAGCTCAGCGGCCGATGCTGGCGATTCGTCGCAAAACTAGGGATAAAGTGGCCAATCTATTCGCAAAAATTATGAGCGCGACGGCGCGCTCCGGCAGCGTGACAGCATGAAAGGCAAAATCAATCACATGAAGCACACACGAATCATGGTTGGCTTGGCAGTTGCCGCAACCTTCGGAATGGCCTTGTCGGGCTGTGCAAATCAGGCTGCTCCCACTGGCGGCGGTAGCTCAGGTGGGTCGAAGGTCGATCTTCCCGTCGTAACCTCGATTCCGGTACCCGCAAACGCGGTGCTTCCGGCTGGCAACGGTAAAGCGAAGTGCGACCCCGCAACGACGCTGGCATTTGTCGGCGCGGAGACCGGAGCGAACGCGCAGCTCGGGATCAACATCTTCAACGGCATCCAACTCGCCATCGACCAACACAACAAGGCCAATGCCGACTGCCAGGTGAAGTTCACCAAGTTCGACACCGAGGGTTCGCCGGACAAGGCGACCGGCCCAGTGACGCAGGCGGTCAACACGCCGGCAATCGTCGGCGTGATAGGACTCCCATTCTCGGGGGAATCGAAGGCCACCGGCAATATTTTTGAGCAGAAGGGGCTCGTGCACATCACCCCTTCGGCAACGGCACCCGTTCTCACGACCAACGGGTGGAAGACCTTCTTCCGGGGTCTCGGCAACGATAGCCAGCAAGGACCGGCCGCCTCGAGTTTCGTCACCGAAAAGCTCAAGGCCAAGAAGGTTTACCTCGTTCAGGACGACTCGGAGTACGGCATCGGTCTCGGCGACGCGACCAAGGCCGGACTCGGTTCGAGCATCGCCGGCACCGACAAGGTGACCACCGGCCAGAAGGACTTCTCGGCCGTCATTTCAAAAATCATCAACTCAAAGGCTGACGCGGTCTACTACGCGGGGTACTACGCCGAGGGCGCACCGTTTGACCAACAGTTGGTGGCCAAGGGGTTCAAGGGAGCGTTCGTCGGACCGGATGGCGCGAAGGATGACCAGTTCATCAAGCAGGCCGGCGACGCATCAGCAAACGCGTACTTCACTTGCCCGTGTATTCCCGGCGAGCTGATTCCGGACTTCGCGAAGGCCTACAACACGGCGTTCAACGCGGCTCCCGGCACCTACTCGATCGAGGGTTACGACGTCGCGACAGTGCTGCTTTCCGGTATCGACAAGGGTAAGACGTCGCGCGCCGACCTGTTGGGCTATGTCAAGTCTTACGACGCTGACGGCCTCAGCAAGCACTACAAGTGGGACGATAAAGGCGAGCTCGCGAAGCCTGCCGTCTACGGTTACAAGGTAAACGCTGGAAAAATCGTGTTCATCGGCCAGATCGGCTAGTCGACGGGCAATGATTGACGTGGGGCGGGCGCGTGAGTGCCCGCCCCACACCATTACCTGACTACCCAATGACTACCCCGGCCCGCGACGATGCGGCCCCCTGAGGACGTGCAATGCTCGCGATGCTCCTGCCCATTCTGCCGATGGACGATAGCTGGATAAACTTCGATGTCCCGTCGCTCATTCAAAATTTTTGGAGCGCCACGTTCGATGGCCTCACCTTTGGGGCGATCTACGGACTGGTAGCCCTCGGCTACACCCTTGTCTACGGTGTGCTCAATCTCATCAACTTCGCCCATTCCGAGGTCTTTATCATCGGCTGCTACGGCGTAGTTTTCACCCTGACCTCTCTCGGCTTCGGTGGATCGGTTCCCACGCTTTCACCGATCGCGCTCATCGGTGACCTTCTCCTGGCCCTGCTTGTCGGCATGATCGCCTCCGCGGCCACCGCATACGCACTCGAGCGCCTCGCCTATCGGCCACTGCGCAAGCGCAATCCGCCACGCCTGGTCTTTTTGATTACTGCAATCGGTGCATCTCTCGCCATCCAGTACACGATCTTCCTGGTGCGCGGAGGTAACCCCGAACCCGCCGTGACGATGTTCCAGCCGCAGCCGGTCTTCGACGTCCTCGGCACGATCGTCGATACTCAGCAGATCACCATCGTCGTCGCCGCGGTGATCCTGATGGTCTTCACCGACCAGTTCATCCGTCGCTCCAAGATCGGGCGCGGTATCCGTGCGGTCGCGCAGGATCCGGAAACCGCGACCCTGATGGGGGTGGATAAGCAGCGCATCATCGTGCTCACCTTCGTCATCGGAGGGCTTCTCGCGGGTGCGGCCGCCCTGTTCTATGTGATGAAGGTGCCGTCCGGAGTCCTCTACTCCGGTGGATTCGTGCTTGGTATCAAGGCGTTCGCCGCGGCGGTGCTCGGAGGCATCGGCAACGTTCGGGGCGCTCTGCTCGGCGGACTGCTGATCGGGTTGATCGGCAACTACGGCCAAATCCTGCTCGGCAATTCGCAATGGACCGATGTCGTCGCGTTCATCGTGCTTGTGCTCGTCCTGCTCATCAAACCGACGGGCATACTCGGTACCTCACTGGCGAGGAGCAAGGCATGAGCACCACCGACGGACCCACCTTGATGCCCGATTCGGAATCCGCGAAGGACGCCGTCGATCGCGTCACCGCTCGCACGAAGAAACGGCACTTCACCCAGCCGTTCCGCGACAAGTGGAACAACCTTCGCCGGCCGCAGCAGTGGGCGTTCCTGCTGATTGTTGTGGTTCTGGCCTACGCGCTGCCGATCCTCAATCCGCCGATCATTACGTCAGAGCCGGGGAACGACTGGCCGATCACCTGTTTCCAGATGGCGATCTACGCTCTCGTCGCCGTCGGCCTCAACGTGGTGGTCGGCTATGCCGGCCTTCTCGACCTCGGCTATGTCGCCTTCTTCGCGGTCGGGGCCTACACCGCGGCGATGCTGACGAGTCCAGACTCGCCGTTCCTGCATATTCCGTATCTTTGGACCGTTCCGGTCGCGATGGCGGTGACGATGTTCTTCGGCGTGATCCTCGGGATCCCCACGCTCCGGCTGCGCGGTGACTACCTCGCGATCGTGACCCTTGGCTTCGGAGAGATCGTGCGAATCCTGGCCACCATCATCCCGGCGATGAAGGGTCAGGTTGGGTTTCAGAACGTCGGCCGGCCGCCCGGGGTGCAGGCGGATGGATCGCCCCTGTTCTCGAACTCGAACGGAACGCCGTGGTACTGGCTGACGCTCACGGTGATCATCGTTGTGTTGCTGCTCGCCGGTAACCTCGAGCGGAGTCGCGTTGGGCGCGCCTGGGTCGCCATTCGCCAGGATGAGGATGCAGCGGAGATCATGGGCGTGCCCGTGTTCAAGTACAAGGTGTGGGCCTTCGCCATTGGCGCCGGCGTCGGTGGTCTCTCGGGTGCGCTTTACGCCGGGCAGATCGGCTTTATCAACAACCAGAAGTTCGACGTGGTGACCTCCATCCTGTTTCTTGCGGCGGTCGTTCTCGGCGGTGCCGGCAACAAGGTGGGAGCGATCATCGGCGGAGCAGTGGTGGCCTACATTCCGCTGCGCTTCACCGCGATCGCCGAATACAAATACCTGATTTTTGGTATTGCGCTCGTGCTGTTGATGATCTTCCGTGCGCAGGGGCTCCTCCCCGCCAGACAGAAGTTGCTCGCCTACGGCCGCACGACCTATGAACGGGTGAGTGCGTCGACGAGACCGAGGCCGGCAGCTCAGGGCGGCAGGCCGCCCGATGGCCGCCCATCCGATGAGGCGCCAAAGCGGGTGTCCGAATGAGCGCCGAGCTTCCCGCCAATGCGGCGGTGGCCGACTCAGCGCTCGGGAAACTCGCCATCACCGTCGAAGCGGCCGAGGGGGCGGCGCCCGAGAGGGAAATCTCGGCCCAAGTCGGCGAGAACATCATGGAGGTGAGGAATCTCACCGTCAAGTTTGGCGGACTCACGGCGCTCGATGACGTATCGTTTGACATCCGGCGGGGAGAAATTCTCGGCCTGATCGGACCGAACGGCGCGGGCAAGACCACCTGTTTCAACGCGATGACCGGCGTCTACAAGCCGACCAGCGGCAAAGTGTTCCTCGAGGGAGTGAGCATTGGGGGGCGGCTCCGGCACAAGATCACCCGCCTCGGCCTCGCCCGAACCTTCCAGAACATCCGTCTGTTCGGTGAAATGACGGCGATCGAAAACGTCGTGGTCGGC
>JAYTTG010000407.1:0-4412 GCA_043745175.1 Microbacteriaceae bacterium | reverse complement strand
CTGAACTCCATGAGCAGAACGGTGTCATCCTGCGTCGGTCGGTGATCGTCGAGAGCATCGTCGGACAGGACGGCCGAGCGACAGGCGTGGCGCTCGAGGGCGGCGAAGTAGTTGCGGCCGACCTCGTGCTCGTCGGTGTCGGTGCGATTCCCCACGTGGAGCTGGCGGAGGCGGCGGGACTCTCCGTAGACAACGGAATCCTGGTTGATGCGGCGCTTCGCACGAGCGATCCGGCGACCTTCGCTGCCGGCGACGTCGCCAACGCGTACCATCCACTGGCGAAGATGCGACTGCGAAGTGAGCACTGGGCGAATGCACTGAACGGTGGGCGCGCTGCCGCCAAATCGATGCTTGGCCAGAACGTGTCCTACGACGACATCCCGTATTTCTACACCGACCAATTCGACCTCGGCATGGAGTACTCCGGGTTCGGACCGCTTACCCGGGGAGCCGATGTCGTCTACCGAGGCGATCGGGTCGGCCGTGAATTCATCGCTTTCTGGGTGGCCGGTGGGCGCGTGGTGGCCGGGATGAACGTGAACACCTGGGACGTCAACGAAGCAGTGCAGGGAATCATCCGTCGCGGCAACCAGGTCGACCGAGGCAGGCTCGCAGATGCGACCGTGCCGCTGGAAACGCTCTGACCGCGAATTCGCCACGAACGGACGCCACCGGATCACTCGCAATCGCAGCCGAAGGCGTCAGCATCGTGCTCGACGATCTCTCGCGCGACCGCATCCTGACCTGTCTGGTGGGCTCCAGTCGATCATCGCGGACCGCAACGTCGTCGGGAACACCCCGAACCCGACGATCTTTGCGCCCTAGCCACGGGGCACGCTCACGATACCCAGACTGCCGCTCTGGCGACGGCAGGATCTACGGGCGCTGACCCTATTTTTGAGATCACGACTGGGGATGCCCCTGCGATGGTCGAGGAGGCGAAGCGCCATCGCGCGAAAATTAGTCGCCCGAACGCCTTCATCACGATTCCGGCAACGGTCGAGGGCTTTCCCGCCATCACCACCGCAGTCACCACCGCCGTCGCCGGCAGAATCAGCATCAACGTCACGCTCATCTTCAGCCTTGACCGCCTCCGCGACGTAATCGACGCCCACCCCACCGGCCTCGAGCAAGCCAGCGCCGCCGGGATCGATCTGACGAGCATCCGGTCCGTGGCGTCGGTTGTCGTCTCCCGGGTGGATGCCGAGATCGACAAGCGACTCGGGGCGATCATCTCGGCCGAAGCGCCCGCGCTCGAAAGCACGGCAGGTGTCGCCAACTCACGGCTGGCGTCCGAGGCCTTCGAGCACGAATTCGCCACGGAGCGGGCCGAAGGCTGATCGCCCTCGGCGCCAATAAGCAGAGGCCCCTGTGGGCGTCCACGAGTGCCACAGACCCGACGATGCCGGAGAGAACCCTGCAGGCCACCTCCGACCAGGGAGTGATGCGCGGCAACACGGCCAGCGGAAGGTACGGGGAGGCCCGTTCGCTACCGCAGGCGATCGCATCGGAGGGTGTTTCTGACGACGACGCCACGATGACCCTTGCGAGGGCGGGCATTGCCAGGTCCGGCGCGTCTGGTGACCAGCTCGCGGAAACCGTCGAGCACGCACTCCATCGTGCGTTTTGAGTCGCTCAACGATGCGATGGAAGAACGAGCCCTGAGCTTTTTTGCTGAGGGCAGTCCCGCCTGAATGGCCACGGACCCCCCTGTCCCATTCGGAGTCGAAACGACCATCCGCACCCGGCACGGTGCACTCCTGGTCTGAACGTATCGTGGCATTGTCCCTGGGCGAGAAAATCTCGCTACCGTCTGCGGCACGCCGACTGATGGGACACACTCGAGGCGAGCCTCGCGCTCGGCCTGCGGCATTCTTCCTCACCTCCGGCTGCACGCAGTGCGCCTTCACACCGACAATTCCGACAGGGTCAGCCTGTTGACGAAGCGAAGAACCACCGCCACCGCGCGGTCACTTGGCGCCTGCCGCAACGAGCCGGGCGCCCGATCCGGATCACCCCCCTTGGTGCGCATTTTGAGTCAGGATTGAGTGATGAAGGCCTCCACGGAAACCGGCGAGCGCCCCGGCGCGGATCCCTCTCTGAGGGAAGCGCGGCAGATCGCCCACGAGCTTGGCGTCGACCCCGCGACCGGCCTCGGAACGGCCGAAGCACACCGACGGCTCGAAGCCGACGGACCCAACGAGCTACGCGGCATCGCGTCGCTGCCACGCTGGCGCAAATTCGTCTCCCAGTTCCACGACCCGCTGATCTACCTGCTGCTGGCCGCCGTTGCCGTCTCCGTG
Organism: Microbacteriaceae bacterium; assembly: GCA_043745175.1. Taxonomy (GTDB): domain Bacteria; phylum Actinomycetota; class Actinomycetes; order Actinomycetales; family Microbacteriaceae; genus Lacisediminihabitans. The sequence goes on along the minus strand of JAYTTG010000407.1, from coordinate 2,109 downwards.
GCCGCATGGCTGGTCGAGGGGGCCGACGGGCCGCCGATCGACGCGATCGTGGTCGCCGCCATCGTGCTTCTCAACGGGATCCTCGGCCACGTGCAGGAAGCGCGCGCTGACGACGCCGTTGCGGCCCTCGGCGCCATGACTGCCGCCTCCAACGTCGTACTCCGGGGCGGCGAGCTGATGACTGTGCCGTCGGCCGAGCTGGTGTGCGGAGACATCCTCACCCTGTCCGAAGGCGACGCTATCGGCGCGGATGCCCGGCTCCTCTCCACCAGCTGCTTGCGGGTCGCCGAGGCCTCGCTCACCGGCGAGAGCGAAGCCGTGACGAAGTATCCGCACATCCTTCCCGGCACGGTTTTGCCGGGTGACCGTATCAATATGGTGTTCAAGGGGACCGCGGTGGTTCAGGGCGTGGGGCGTGGGATCGTCACCGCCACCGGCATGAACACCGAGATGGGTGCGATCGCCCGGATGCTCGATGCGACTGTCGAAGAACCGACGCCGCTGCAGACTGAACTCAACCGCCTCGGCAAGATGCTCGGACTCATCGTGGCGGTGATTGCGATTGTCGTCATGCTGACAATCATCCTGGTCAACGGTGTCGATACCCCTGGTGATTTCGTGGTGGTGCTGCTGCTCGGCGTCTCGCTCGCCGTTGCTGCAGTGCCGGAGGGCCTGCCCGCGATCCTGTCGGTCGTGCTTGCAATCGGCGTACAGCGGATGGCCACTCGTCACGCCATCGTGAAGAAGCTCGACTCGGTCGAGGCGCTCGGGTCGGCGTCGGTGATCTGCACCGATAAGACCGGCACTCTCACACGCAAAGAGATGACCATCGAGCGGGTGCTCACCGCTTCCGGGCGAGCGGATATCACCGGCCTCGGGTATCGCCCCGACGGGGACTTTTGCAGCGTCGGGCACCCGCTCGGCGCGACCGCGGACGACGCCTCCCTGCTTTTCGAAACCCAATTGGTGCTCGTCGGCGGGTCACTGTCCAACAACGCACAGCTCACCGAGCGTGATGGGCGTTGGAGCATGCAGGGCGATCCGACCGAGGCAGCCTTCCTCGTCGCCGCCCGAAAGCTCGCGGGCACTACAGTCCACGTCGACCGGTTCGAGCGCCACGCCGAGATCCCGTTCACGTCGGAGCGCAAGCTCATGACGACAGTCCAACGCGACAAGAAGCACGGCTCGGTGCTGCTGTTCACCAATGGTGCGCCGGACGTCCTCCTCCCACTCTGCACCCGGCTGCAAAACGGCGAGGAGGTCATTCCGCTCACTGAGCAGCTGCGCAAACGCGCGGCCGATGACATCGAGGCGATGTCGTCGGAGGCATTTCGAACTCTCGCGGTGGCCTATCGGGAGGCAGACCCCCCGATGGCAACCGACACCGATTTCACCGAATCGGTCGAGCACGACCTGATCTACGTCGGCGTCGTTGGCATCATCGACCCGCCTCGCGCCGAGGTGGCCGCGGCGATCGCCGAGGCGCACCGCGCGGGCATTCGGATCATCATGATCACCGGTGATCACCCCGCGACCGCGGCGCGGATTACCGCCGACCTCGGGATCATCGAGCCTGGAAGTCGCGCTGTGACGGGCTCAGAACTCGACACCCTCGATGATGACGCCCTGCGCGAGACCACCCGGGAGGTCTCGGTCTACGCGCGCGTCTCGCCGAAACACAAGCTGCGGCTGGTCGACGCCCTGCAGGCCGACGGCGAAGTCGTTGCGATGACCGGCGACGGCGTGAACGACGCGCCTGCGCTGAAATCCGCCGACATCGGCGTCGCAATGGGGATCACCGGAACGAGCGTAACGAGGGACGCCGCACGCATGATTCTCGCCGACGATAACTTCGCCACGATCATCGCCGCCGTGCGCCAGGGCCGGAGAATCTTCGACAACATCAAGAAATTCCTGCGCTACCTGCTCTCGTCGAACATGGGGGAAGTGCTCACCGTCTTCCTCGGCGTGGTCTTCGCCGGCGTCCTCGGCCTCTCCGACGCCAGCGACGGTGCAATCGCCGTGCCGCTGCTCGCGACGCAGATCCTCTGGATCAACCTGGTCACCGACTCCGGACCCGCCCTGGCGATGGGCGTCGACCGCGAGATC
>JAYTTG010000406.1:0-4423 GCA_043745175.1 Microbacteriaceae bacterium | reverse complement strand
ACGGATGCCGCAAACCCCGCCCGGTGCGTAAATATCGGGTCAGTTCCTGCGTCAACGCTCCATGGGACTGCACGTAAAGGGACTGGTAGACCGTCTCTGGCGACACCCTCATCTCCTCCCGACCCGGGAACTCCCGCTTGAGCCGACCCGCGATCTGCTCGGGCGAATATTTCTTTTGGAGATCCTTCTCCACCTTGGCACGCAGCCCCAAATTCACATGGAGCTTCGCCAGTTTCGGCCTGGATGCCCGCTCATAAGCCAGAGCATGCGCAATCGTCGCCCGATACCCAGAACCTGGCACATTGCTTCGGCGCAGCTCCCGCGAGATCGTCGATGGCGACCGACCCACCGCAACCCCGATCTGTCTCAATGACTGCCCCATGGCACGACGGATCGCGATGTCGTCCCGTTCGGCGAAGGTCAAACATCGGCCCTCCAGTTCCCGGCCGCGCCGCGGCCTGACACCGCGAGCATCGGTCAGAATCCGTCGCCCGGTCCGCCTGCTCGTCTCGATCAACGCGACCGCTTCCGAGATGAAATCCCCCGCCTGCATCCGCGCCCAAAACACCTGAGTCAGATCCGCCCGAATGAAGATCGAATACTTCGCCATCACAACACCCATCCAATAAGTGTTGCAATCACCGCAAGAACCCGAGGAACCTCAAACGGGCCGCCTGACTGAACCGAAAGCGCATCGGTTGGCGCACCCGGTAACCAAGGCCGCGTAACCGAGCGCATCCACAACCATCCGGCGAAGATGTGTAGCTAAACGGTGAATTCGGCAATCTGGCGGTGAAGCTCGGACGCGATGATGCCAGGTTGGCTAAGCGGAATGTCATGGGCGGCGCCCTGCACAGTGAGAAGAGTGCTCCCCTTTAGCGCCGAGACGGTCAGCGCGGCAGAGTCGTGGATAAGCTTCCGTTCGTTTGCCCCAATGAGCACGGTGACGACTCCCTGATAATCGGCCCACATTGCGGGAATCGTAAATCGAATGTTCTCGCTGACGCTAGAGAGAAGAGTCTCGCGGGTGATTGCGGTGCTGTCGCAAAGATAGTCCTCCAGGAACTGATCGGGGATTCCGAGCTGGCGCGCTTGGGCGGTCGCAAACCACCTGCGGCGAGTTAACGGCCAAGCCGAGGACTGCAAGCGTCGGGCCGGGCAGAGGAGCCGGTTTCGGTTCAGCGCTGACGACAACGATGCTCCGCACACGGTGGGGAAGCTCGCAAGCGAGCATGATCGAAAGTTGAGCTCCCAACGAGAAGCCAATGATGTGGGCCCCGTGCGGGGCGTGACGCTCGATTACGCCGCCGAGCTCCAGCACTGTTGCTTCGTGGGAGATATACGGCCCAGCTGCGCTTCGACCGAATCCGGGAAGGTCCGGGACGATAGCCTTCGTCGTGCTCGTACGCAGCACTATCTCGGTATTCATTGATCGCCGTAATTTGATGACCGTTTGTTATTCGGCCCCGATAGCGGTTCGAATTGCGGCAGCTAATGCCCCCTGTCCAGCAGACGTTGGGTGAACACCATCGTTTAGCAGTAACTCTGGATGTCCACCGAGCGGTTGTCCAATATCGACGTATCGGCCCCCGACCGCCGTGACGGCCTGCTGCATTTGGGAATTGACCTCGGTAAGTTGCTGAGGCGGCGGTGTGTCTGACCACACTGTGCTGAGGCCGACTATGTCGGCGTTCGGAAACTGGGATCGTAATATCTTGAGAGCCTCGATGGTTGCCGCGAGCAACCGAGTATTCGACTGTCCAAAGTCGTTGCTGCTGCCCTCAATGATGATGAGATCGGGGTGAAGTGCGGCGACCGAACTGCTGACACCGAGCAGGGTATCCGCGCATTGGCTCGGCTTGCCGACCACGACGAATCCGGCGTCGTCACAGCCGAGGTTAGTGACGTCCCACTCATTGGTGAGCGCGATGAGTTTTGGCCAGGCGTCCTCCGATCTGAGCCCCCAGCCCCTCATGATCGAGTCTCCGATCGTCAGCACCTGAAGGGGTGCCGCAGGAACAACCGGAGGAGGTGGGGGAAGTGGGGACACAGAGGGAGTAACAGTTGGGCTCGGTGTCCCCGTGCCTGTATCGCCCACGACAGGCATGGTGGTCGGAGTTGGGGAGGCTTCGACGCCGGTCGACGATGAATGCGCGACCGCTGTTGAGACCACCACAACCGTGATGAGTGTTCCGGCAGCAATGGTCACGACAACAATGGCAGAGGCGAGAGACCACCTACGGGTCGGTAAGGCTGCCATCGAACTCCTTTTGTTTCATCAGGGGCTTCAGACAAGCCTGATTCCATGATCCTGGTCGCACAGGGCTGACATTATCAGCGGAATTGGATACCAAGCGCGCATGGATTCCGGTGGATGGGTTCGCTGCCGGTCAGAGCGAAAATACCGCCATATTTTCGGTGGCCGACCTGCAGAATGGCCAAGATTCTCGAAGACGGTGGTTCTCCGCTACACCAGATCGACGTGCTCACAACCGATTGATTGCTGCCACCTTGATGGCCGGATGCAGCTAATTCAGGGGGACGACCACTTGGCCCGCATGTGCGCCAGTCTCGGCTTCGTCGAGCATGAGCGCTGCAACGGTCGCCCTGCTAACCGGTTTCGGAATGACGCGCCGCGCCGCGCGTGCGAGGGTCTGCGTACGCCGGGTGCCGCTCAATGTCCCGTCTGTCAGCTGGGCGGCGTGGAATACGGTGGCTCCCGCTGCGATCAGCACATCGTCCGCAGCATTCTTGTCGGTAACCTCGGCTTTGCCGGCCACTATTCGAAGCAGTCCCGCCCATATAGCACCGGACGCGGCGCGTGAACGCGCCGACCCGAGCGCGCCGAGCCATACGATCCGCTGAACGCCCGTGCCGGTGACCGCGCGGGCCCCGGCTGCCAACAAACCAGCTGGATCCGACTTGTGGGCCCCGAGACCAGAAACAATCGCATCGACCTTCGAGAACGCTGAAGCGACTGCCGCCGCATCCGTCGCATCGCCACGCACGATGCGCAGCGAATCCGACTCGGGGAGCCGAGCGGTGTTCGGGTCCCGCACGAGCGCCACGATGACATGTCCCCGCTCGAGCGCTTGAATGACGAGTTGACGACCGGTGGGGCCGGTGGCTCCAATGACTCCAATAAGCATTGCCTTCTCCTGACTTGAATGTTCATGTCAGCCTATCTGGAATCACTTGAATGTTCAACCCAGATTAGAATTCACGTATGCAAATGGACGCGGAAGCCTACGCCTGGTTACAAGTAGTTCGCTTTGTCGCCGTACTGCCAGGATCCCTCGACACTCAGCTTCAAAAGATGAGCGGCGTGAACAGCGCCGAGTTCTACGTTCTACTCCATGTGAGCAACTCGCCCGACCGAACGCTTCAGGTGAGTGCTATCGCCAAAGCATCAAATATGTCGTTGTCGCGTCTGTCGCATCTTGTCGCCCGACTGGAAGCGAAGGGCCTCGCTACCCGCTCCCCCTCAGTTGCGAACGGACGACGTGTAACCCTAGTGACGGTTACAAACGCTGGCGCATCTCTTGTGGGAGCCGTTCTTCCTCAACACCTGGAATACCTACGCCGGACCGCGTTCTCTTTGCTGGCCCCCGGAGAGCTGGAAAAACTCGGCGCCCTCAGCCAATACGTCCTCGACGGAATCGAGGCTATTTGATTTGGCCTAAATTTGATTCCGCCTTTTCTTTGCGGAGGATGGCCCGGTACCAGCGCTACAAGCTTCAAAACTTGCCCACCCAAGCGGGTCAGGTCAGTTAGACATCGCGACTGCCCGCAAGCCGGACGACATACTGACACTCCCGCACAGTCACTGGGGTCTGAGCCGCCGACTGGACTGCTGCATGGTTAGGTGACAGTTTCTAGTCACGCAGCCAGTGTGGCTGGTGTGTTCATGATGGCCTCGAATTCGATCGGGGTCAAACGGCCTAGTCGGGCCTGCTGGCGGCGTCGGTGGTAGGTCCGTTCGATCCAGATCACGATCGCGATGCGTAGCTCCTGACGTGTGGTCCAGGGGTGTCGGTTCAGGACGTTTTTCTGCAGCAGGCTGAAGAACGATTCCATCGCGGCGTTGTCACCGCAGGAGGCGACCCGGCCCGATAAACCGACCATGCGGTGCCGGGCCAGAGTACGCAGAAACTTCCGACTTCGACCAGTTAAATACGGTTCGCGATCCTCGGTCGCTGTGGACTACACAACCAGCAACGTCCCCTCGGATCGAGACGGCATTTTCCAACGCGTTGACGGCCAGGCTCGATTTCATTCTTGAGTCGATCGAGTAGCCGACGATCTTGTTCGAGAACACGCCTTTCACCGCGCAGAGGTAACGCTTGCCTTCCGACGTTTTGTGCTCCGTGATGTCGGTCAACCACAGCTCATTCGGGGCCGCGGCGGCGAACTCGTGCCGGAC
>JAYTTG010000405.1:0-4439 GCA_043745175.1 Microbacteriaceae bacterium | reverse complement strand
AGGTAGTCGAGAAACTCGATCGAACGCAGACTGGATGAGAGTTCCTGCCCGTAGGCGCCGATGTTCTGAATCGGCGCCGCACCGCAGGTGCCGGGAATACCCGAGAGCGCCTCGATGCCGGCCCAGCTCTGCTCGACCGTGGCCAAGACGAGAGAATCCCAGGACTCACCCGCTTGCACACGCAACACGACACCGTCACCGGGCAGCCGTTCAATTCCCTTCGTGACCACATGGATGACCGTGCCGGGCACCCCGGCGTCCGCCACCACCAGATTTGAGCCGCCGCCGAGCGCTAACCAATCGTCGCCGGTTGCCCAGACAACCCGCGCCGTGTCGATAAGTTGCTTGCGCGTCTCGGGCGCCACAAACTCCGCTGCGGGGCCGCCGATTCGAAGGGTGGTGAGTTCTCGCAGGTCCATCGGTCAGGCCACGCTCACGCGTATCTGCGCCTTTCCGAGAACGGTCGCACCGTCGACTGTCACGGTGAGGTCGATCCTCGCGGCATCGACGTCGAGGGCGCCGACCTTCGCCACGACGGTGACGTGGGCGCCGTCTGCGCCATCCACCGGTACCGGTCGGGTGAACCGTACCTGGTAGTCCAGTACCCTGCCCGGGTCGCCGACCCACTCGAGGACCGGCTGCACAGCGAGTCCCATGGTGAGCATTCCGTGGGCGAGCACGCCCGGAAGTCCCACCGACTTGGCGGTGTCGTCGCGGTAGTGGATGGCATTGAAGTCTCCGGATGCCCCGGCATATCGCACGAGCGAGTCGCGGCTCAGCGTGAACTCCGCTTCGGCCACGACCTGCCCGATCTCGAGGGATACCGCCGTGATATCAGTCATTCGTTACCCCGCACCACGAGAGTGGAGGTCGCAGTGACGACATGGGCCCCGTCGGCTCCGACGATCGAAGACTCCGCGGTGACCATCGAATGCCCGCCGAGTGACTTAATACTCGCGACTGTCAGCGTAGCGGTGAGCTCGTCGCCCGCGACGATCGGGCGGGTGAAGGTGAAGCGCTGGTCACCATGAACGACACGGGAGAAGTCGATGCCGGAATCCGGTTCGGAGAGCAGCTGGCGCAGTGTGAGCTCCTGCACGACCACCGCGAAGGTGGGCGATGCCACCAGGTCGCTGTAGCCGGCGGCCCGCGCTGCGGCGACATCCAGTGAAAGAGGACTCGTGGCGAAGACTGCGCGGGAGAACTCGCGGAGCTTCTCTCGTCCAACGAGGTACGGCTCGGTCGGCGGGAAGACGCGCCCGACGAGCTGGGGGTTAACGGTCATTTAGTTTCCTCTGGCACAGCGAAAGCATAACGACGAGAGAGTGGGATGAAGAAAGCCCCGGTCACCATCACTGGTGACCGGGGCTTCCGGTAGAGCTAGTGGCTTACTGGCAGCTGTCGCACTGCAGGTCGTCCATCGGGTCGACCGGCACCGCGTATCCGCCGATAAAGCTGTTGTCATTGTCCATAGGAGCCTCCTGGGTGTCGTGGCGAGAAAGTTAAAGTTTTGTGCTTCGTCACCGCTTGTTCACACTCGGTGCCGTCGTGGGTTCCTACTATATAACCGGAATGACACTCCTGTCATTCCACTACATCTAGTGTTTTCGGCGTGTCGTGATGATTTTCATCGTCGACCGCGCTGGTGAGCGAGATCACCCTCGAACTCGCTCACCCTTGCATACCCTCTTGGCGCGCCGCGGTCGGTTGCGGGCGAGCGCACGTCGGCGGTCTCGTTCTGCTCGCGGGCACCGTTTGCGTTCGCTGCACAATCGGTTTCCCTTTGGGCGCTCTGGCCGTATTACCGTCGATCCCTGGGGCGATCGTGAGGCCAACCGGCGCGACGACCGGTCTGATCACCCCCGAATCGCAACTCGGACGCCCCACTTCGTGGGGTCTCGTTACCCAATTGAGACTTTTCGTAGGCTCTGGGCTAGCCTGATCAGATGTCCTCTTACGCCGCAAAGCTCGGCGCCCTCGTTGCAGCGGGCGCTCTCATTGCGACCGTGGCCATTCCCGGCTATGCCGTCGTCGGATCCGCGGCCGCGGTCACGAGCCACAGCCCATCGGTCCAGGCAATCTCCCTCGTCTCCCGCGTAGCGCTCACCGCACCCCCCCGCGATGGCTATTCGGTAACCAAACCGCAGCCGGTGGCGATCGTCGCGGCAGTGGGCTTGGCCCCTGTCAGTAACAAATTCAGCGGCGTCTCTGTCAACGCCCCGGCACCGTCCTACAGCGGTGCAGCGGTGCTTGCCTACGCGTCACAGTTCGTGGGCGTGGTGCCCTACGGCACCGGAAACAGCCCGGACACCAGCTTCTCGTGCGATGGCTTCACGCAGTACGTGTTCTCCGGGTTCGGCATTAGCCTCCCCCGCGGAGCCGACCACCAGGCCCGCCTCGGCGTGCGTATCAGCCAAGCTGATGCCGTGGCCGGCGACCTGGTCTACTGGCCAGGCCAGCACATCGGCATCTACGACGGCGCGGGCGGCATGTACAACTCCCCGCGACCGGGTCGCTATGTTGAGCACGCGGGCAGCCTCTGGGGCTCGCCGCTCTTCATCCGCCTGACCGTCTAGACCCACTCCCTGCCGCTCGGCTGTCCAGGAAACCAGAAATGCGCGTTCCTGGGCACAGCCTGGGAAGAAATCTCCTCGAACGTGGCCGAGTTTTCGTCGTGACTGTTGCAGCCTGTGGCGATGGTGCCCGAGGCTCGTTCGCACGAGAGCCAAGGCGTGGTCGGCTAGCCGATGACTGTCCGGTCGATGTAGTTTCGGTGCATCGCCGTCTGGGCGAGGGCGGAGTAGAGAAAGAAATCCGTGAGGTTCTGCCACCCCGCCGTCCAGGTGAGTCTGGCCGCGATCTCCCAGTTGCTCGAATCCGGCGCATCCGCCAGCACTGCAACCACCTCGCGCGATCGCCGGAGGTGATGTTCGGCCGATGCCGCGGCCCGAATGGCGACACCGCGGAAACGGTAGCCATGACCCGGCAGCACCTCATGGTCGGGAAACGCGCTCACTCGCTGGAGACTCCATAGATAGTCGGCAAGTGGGTTAGAGGCGGTGGGGGCTCCGAGGCCGAGCCCGGCGTGCATCATTGGGAGGAGGTGATCCCCGGTGAACAGCAGCGTGCGCGCGTCCTCGCGCAAGCAGACGTGGCCGGAAGTATGACCCGCTGTGAGCAGGGCGCGCAGGTCGAAGCCGGGGATGTCGAGTCGTTCGCCGTCGACGAGCGTGCGGTCCGCCCGCGGAGGGACGAAACGCGAGGCTTGATCGGTGACCATTACGATCTCGCGGCGACGTTCGGTCGGAACGCCCCACGTCTCGACCAGCCATTCGACCGCATCTGCCGCCTGCGGCGTGACGAACGGCGAACCGATTGCGGCGGCCTCCGCCTCGTGAAGTTGGAGGGGAGCTCCGGATGCCCGACGCAGCCGGTCGGCGAGTCCGATGTGATCGGGATGCAGGTGAGTGGCCGTGATCGAGCGAACGTCGGCCAGTGACGCGTCGAGGCTCGTAAGCACCGCGGTAAGGGCATCCCAGTTCTCGTCGGAATCCCATCCCGGGTCTATCACGTGAAAGGCGCGGTCTGCGTCACGCAGCAGGTAGAGCAGCGAATACGGGAGGTGCCCACCCGGCATCCGCTGGGCGACGGCCCAGACGTCGTCGCGCACCTGCTCTGGCGCAGGGACCTTGCCGGACAGGGATGCCTCGAATTGGGCGGAACTGGTGGGATGCATGGGACCCTTCCGGCTTCTGAGGCAATCGACCCCCTCCAGAACGATACGTCTGGTACCGACCAACGGCTGTCGCGCGCAGAATGGAGGAATACGTCCAAGCCATCAGGAATCGAGAGCCATGTCTGCACCGAAATTGCCGCTGAAGCTTGGGTACAAGGCATCTGCAGAGCAGTTCGCGCCCCGGGAACTCGTAGAGATCGCCGTCGCGGCAGAGGCTCACGGATTTGAGAGCGTCGCCGTCAGCGATCACTTCCAACCCTGGCGACACACCGGCGGGCATGCGCCCTTCTCCCTGGCCTGGATGGCCGCCGTAGGCGAGCGCACCTCCACGATCCAGATCGGTACCTCGGTGATGACCCCGACGTTTCGATACAACCCGGCCGTGCTTGCCCAGGCCTTCGCGACCCTTGGATGCCTCTACCCGGGCCGCATCATGATCGGGGTCGGAACGGGTGAGGCACTCAACGAAATCGCGACCGGATTCCGGGGCGCCGGCGAGCAGAACTGGCCCGAGTTCAAAGAGCGTTTCGCCCGACTGCGAGAGGCGGTCTCACTCATGAGGGACCTGTGGACCGGTGAACGGGTCAATTTCGCGGGCGAGTATTACTCGACGCATGACGCGAGTATCTACGACCGGCCGGAAGGTGGCATCCCGGTGTACATCGCGGCCGGCGGTCCGGTCGTTGCCGGCTATGCGGGTCGA
>JAYTTG010000404.1:0-4457 GCA_043745175.1 Microbacteriaceae bacterium | reverse complement strand
CCGGCCTCGAGCACGCCGTCGAGATAGAGGTCGCGCCGGGCCGCTGCGCAGTCGTGCACGTCGAGGCCGAGATGATGCGAGGTACCGTGAACCATATACCGCCGGTGGAACTGGTTCTCCGGCCTCATTGACTCCTCCGCGCTCACCGGCAGGAAGCCCCATTCCGCGGTCTTCCGGGCGATGACTCCCATGGCGGTCGCATGGATTTCGCGGAAGCGGATACCCGGTCGCACGATCGCAAATGCGGCATCGGCTGCCTCGCGCACGGTTTCATAGACGAGCCGCTGGGTTTCGCTGAACACTCCGCTCACGGGAAGAGTGCGAGTGATGTCCGCGGTGTACAGGCTGTCGAGTTCGATACCGGCATCCATCAGGATCAGGTCACCCGGCACGACCGCGCCGTCGTTACGGGTCCAGTGCAGGATACAGGCGTGCGCTCCCGAGGCGGCGATCGTGTCGTATCCGACCGCGTTGCCATCCGCGCGTGCGCGACGATTGAAGGTGCCCTCCACGAGGCGCTCGCCACGCTCATGGGCCACGATGGCCTCACGATCCGCGATCACGTCGTCGAAGCCCTTCTTGGTGGCGGTGACAGCACGGCGCAGCTGCTCGATTTCGTAGGCGTCCTTGACCAGGCGGAGTTCAGAGAGGTCACGGGCGAGTGCGGTGTCGGCGTCGATCCCGAGGCTCTCGGCATCAGCCGAGAGCAGTCGCCGTCCGTCGACCTGGTCGGTGAGATCACGATCGCCCTCGCGCAGGATGATCGTGTCGGCGTCGACGGTGTCGAGCACTCCCTCGAAGGTTGCCAGGTCGACGGTGAGCAGGCCGAGATCGTGCGACACCTGGGAGAGTGAAGGACGGGGACCCGTCCAGAATTCGCCGATCTCCGGGTTCGCGTAGAACTCGTCAGAGTCGCGGCCAGCCGCCTTGCGGAAGTACAGAGTGGCGTCATGGCCCTCCATCGTCGGTTCGAGCACGAGCACACTTCCGGGCACGGAGTCGCTCGCCCAGCCGGTGAGATGGGAGAACGCCGAGTGGGCACGATAGGCGTAGTCGGTGTCGTTTGAGCGCACTTTGGCCGCACCTGCCGGGATGATCAGTCGCTTACCGGGGTAGAGCGCCGAAATCCGTGCCCGCCGGGCTGCCGCCCATTCGGATTGTTCGCGCGGCCGGGAAGAGTTCTCAGTGCGTCCGGCCCAGTTGGACGAGATGTATTGCCTGAAGGTTTCGGAGACAGGCACTGTGGAGCGGTTAGAGGTCGCGCGGGGCGTGGATGCATTCTTGTCGGCCATGCGACCATTCTCCACCGCGGCGGCACTCACCGTGGCGAAGCGTGCGCACATAGCGAGTTGAGTCAGCTTGCCTTGCGGTGCGGATGCGCGCGGAGTCCGAAGGGCCACAGTGGTTTCGCTGGAACGAGGGACTCACGACTCGCGGTCGACCGCGCGACGTGATCGAACGACGAGACCGGAGCGGGAAGCTCCGAAACGTCGAGAGTGATCATGCCCGTGTCGAGCGTGTTGACCGGCATGCGTGCCATCCCGCTGATGAACCGCACCTCAGCGGCGTCGGGCAAACTGCTGAGGACATCCTCAAAACTCTTCATTGCCCTGCCCCTGCCCGTGCGCTCGTTATCGCTGATTTGATTGCCTTAGTTCAACAGAGACTGCACGGTCTTGTCTATGACGCGCCGAGCTCCTTGACGAACGACGATGAAGAGAGTATGAAGAAACGAGTGCGTACAGGCAGGTCGACATAGACCCCGCAAACCTGATCGGGAGTGATTAGCCGTGTCAAGCGTTGTCTCGAACTCGGCGGTCCCGGCTGCTTCATGGCCCCTCCGTGCCCCGGCTTTCGCTGACACCCACGAACGCATCATCGAAGCCAGCTATCGGTTGTTCAGCCGCCGGGCGGTGCGGGACGTCGCGATGGACGAGATCGTCATCGCATCCGGTGTCGCCAAAGCCACGCTCTACCGACACTTTGCGACCAAAGACGACCTTGTTCTCGCCTTCCTCGCTCGGAGGGAGGTGGACTGGACCTTCGGCATCGTCGAACACGGTGTCCGCTCTCGCTCATCAGACCCCGAGGAGCGGCTTCTTGCCATCTTTGACGTCTTTGACGACTGGTTTCAGCGCGACGACTTCGAGGCCTGCTCCTTCATCAATGTGCTGCTGGAGATGGGCGCCGATCACCCGCTCGGTCGCGCGAGCACTGTCTATCTCGCAAACATCCGCTCGGTGGTGAGTGGACTTGCCGCAGAGGCCGGGCTGACGGAGCCCGAGCAATTCGCCCTGTCCTGGCACATCCTGATGAAGGGATGCATCGTGCAGGCGGCCGAGGGCGATCGCCTCGCTGCCCGTCGCGCGCGCGCGCTTGGTGAGTTGCTGATTGCGGCGAATCGAGCCACAGGGTCCGAGTAGGGCTAGGCCTCCGGACGCAGCCGCACGACGATCGGCCGATGGTCGCTGCCCGCGCCATCGAGGTTCTGCACCACCCGCATTCCGAGAACTTTCCAGTTTTTCGTCGTCATCACGTGGTCGATCGGCGCACCGAGAAGTGCGGGAACGCCGGTGGGCCACGTGCCCACCGCTGCGGAGTGTGCGCGGAGGGCGGCATCCGCGCACGCTCCGACAGTCGTTCCCGGTGCCGTGCCCAGACCGGCCAGGTGGTCGAGAGTGGCGTTGAAATCGCCGGCCAGGATTACATTTCCCGGAGGGCAGGCACTCGCGAGCCAGCGCAGGTCCCCATTCCAGCTCTCCAGTTCACTCGGCAGCGGGGCTACCGGGTGCGCGGCGACGATCCTCGGACCGATTCCGTTGTCGGGCACCATCACGAGACTCGGAAGGGTCGAGGTCGATCCGGCTGCCTCATCGAGGCGATAGCCACCGAGGGTGGTGCTGATGAGCACCGAGGTGGAGCGCGACGGGGAGACATGCCCATGCGCAACGATGTGCGAGACCATGGGAAGCCCCGCCGCGGTCATCCGCTCGGCCACGGCCTTCGCTGTCGCCTCGGTGGTCTCGGGGAGGGCAACGATATCCGCGTCGGAGTCGATGGCGAGCGTCGCGATCGCGCCGGCTCCCGGTGCTCCGCCGAGGGTGTTCCAGGCGACGACCGTGAGGTCGGTCGCCGCTCGAGCGGGCAGCGCGCTGCCGCCGAAGCCACGGCTGGTGAGCACGGCAGTGTTGAGAAGGATGAAGACCAGCGCGAGCGCTGAGAGGCACAGGCCGAGGCGCCGGAAGCGCCGGCTCGCCGCCGCCAGCACCAGGAGCGCGACGAAGACCACGGCGGCGCCAAGCGTCGCGGCCCCTCGGAATGACGCGAGCTGGGCGATGCCGGCGACGCGGTGGAGGGAGAAGAGCTGCGGCCAACCCAGTACGAGCACGGTCGCCGCGAGAACGATCAGAACCAAAGCGGCGAGCAGGCGGCGAAACATCGTGCCCCAGACTAACCGCAATAGAGTTGTAGGATGCCTGGACCGATCGACCTGCACACCCACAGCAGCGTCTCCGACGGTACCGAGACCCCGACCGAGCTGGTGAAAGCGGCAGTAGCCGCTGGCCTCGGCACGGTGGCGATCACCGACCACGATTCGACGGCGGGCTGGCAGGAGGCCTTCGCCGCGGCATCCGGGACTGGCCTTACCGTGATCCCGGGAATGGAGCTCAGCACAAACTACGGTCCCGCGAGCGTTCATATGCTCGCCTACCTGTTTGATCCAGCGGATGCGACGATCGGCACTGAGACGGCGAGGATCCGCGACGGGCGCATGCATCGCGCCGAGCGCATCGTTGAACGCATCGCAGTCGACTACGACATCACCTGGGAAGAGGTTCTGGCCCAATCGGTGGAGGGTGGCACTCTCGGGCGGCCGCATATCGCAGATGCACTCGTTGCAAAGGGGCTGGTGAGCGACCGTAGCGCGGCGTTCGAGAGCATCCTTCACTGGCAGAGCGGCTATTACGAGAAGTATTACGCACCCTCACCCCTCGACGGCGTGCGGATGATCGTCGCGGCCGGCGGAGTGCCGGTCCTGGCGCATCCGGCCACCCAGGGTCGCTACCGGGTAATCGAGGAACACGCGATTGCCGAACTGGTGGCTGCCGGCCTCTTCGGTCTCGAAATCCACCACCGCGACAACACTGAAGACGGCAAGGCGCGCCTGTACGAGCTCGCCGCAAAATACGACCTGGTGGTCACCGGTTCGAGTGACTATCACGGCGTGGGCAAGCCCAATCGGCTGGCCGAAAATACGACCGAGCCAGACGCCCTTGCGCGCATTGTGGCGGCTGGTACGGGATCGGTGCCTGGCCGGGGCTAGTGCGTGCCGTCCTGATCCGTGCCGTCCCGATCCGTTTCGAGCACCCACGCGCCGGTCAGCACGATGTTGTCCATCAGAAGCAACAGTTGCGGCTCGATGGACACGTGCGGGCTGGAGAAGCTCAGCAGGCAGA
>JAYTTG010000403.1:0-4461 GCA_043745175.1 Microbacteriaceae bacterium | reverse complement strand
GCCCTGCGCAACCTGATCGTCACCGGACCGACCGCCATCCGCACCGATGTCGGCGCCCAGCCCACCGAGAGCGAAGAGGTGGTCTCCACCGCGCTCGGGGGCGACTGGGAGTTCCGAGGCATCCGCACCCCCTCTAAAGACCTCTACCCGTCGACCGTGAAGGAACAGCCGTGATCAAGATCGAAGTCGACATGGATCTTTGCCAGCACTACGGGCAGTGTGTGTTCGAGGCGCCGAACCTGTTCTCTCTCAACGACGACGACAAGCTCGACTACCACGCCGAAGCGGATGACTCGGAGCGCGACAACGTGGAGGCCGCCGTCGACGTCTGCCCGATGCAGGCCATCCGAATCGTCGAGTAGAGCCATGGCCGACGCTCTGCCCGTCATCATCGTCGGGGCGTCGATGGGGGGACTCCGAACAGCGGAGGCATTGCGCCGCGCCAGCTACACGGGTCCGGTCACCGTTATCGGCGAAGAGCCGCACGCCCCCTACAACCGGCCGCCGCTGTCAAAAGATGTTCTCTCCACCGGCGTCTCCCATGAGGCTGTCGCGTTCCCCACGCGGGCGGCGACGGCGGACGTCGAGTGGATGCTCGGCGCACCAGTCATCGCGGCCGATCTCGAGGCCCGCACCGTGACGACCAACGACGGCCGTGAGCATCCGTGGCGCGCCCTGGTGATCGCGACCGGGCTGCGCCCGCGGAGACTTGACTTCCCCCTCCTCACTGGTAGGCATTGCGTGCGCACTCTCGACGATGCGATGGCCCTGCGGGACGAACTTGTGCCCGGTGCCCGGGTCGTGGTGGTGGGAGCCGGCTTCATCGGCTGCGAGGTCGCGGCGACGGCACGAAAGCTGGGGTGCGAGGTGGCGATCGTTGCGGCGGGAGCCGAGCCGCTCATCCGTGCCCTCGGGGCGCAGCTCGGCGCGGAACTCCGGCGACGGCACGAAGCGCATGGGGTGACCTTTCATCTCGGGCGCACCGTGTCGGCGATGCTCGGTGAGTTCGAATTCGGGGGACTGCAACTCGACAATGGCGAGATCGTGCCGGGCGACGTGCTGGTCGAGGCGATCGGCTCGGAATGCAATACCGAGTGGTTGGATGCCACGAATCTCGACCTCTCCGACGGCGTACTGGCGGATGCCGCCCTGCGCGCGGTGTCGACGGACGGCACTGCACGCCACGAAGTTTTTGTCGTCGGCGATGTCGCGCGCTTTCCTAACCTTCTGTTCGATGAGGTGCCTCGGCGCGTGGAGCATTGGAACATCCCCACTGACACCGGCAAACGGGCGGGCGCTGTACTCGGTGCGTGGCTGGCACGCGACGGATCCTTCGGCGAGGTCGTGGCGCGCGGTTTCACGCCGATACCCGCGTTTTGGTCGAACCAGTTCGAGGTGAGCGTTCAGGCCTACGGCCTGCCGGCCCTGAACGACGGTGACATCCGCACACTCCAGGGTGACCTGTCCGGCGCGGTCGCCGTCGGGTACTACCGGGCAGACCACCTCGTCGGAGTCGTTGGCCTCGGCCTCAAGGCCGAGCTGCTGCCCTACCGACAGGAGATCGCCGCGCACGCGGCCGGTGGATTGACCTAGGCGAATAGGCTGGCCGCATGAGCGACAGCATCGGACCCGTGGCAATAGCCGTCGCGCAGTTCGCCCCGGGCGAGGACCGTGCGGCCAATCTTGAAGAGATGCGCGATCTCGCGACGACCGCGGCATCGCGCGGCGCGAAACTCGTGGTGTTTCCGGAATACTCCTCCCATTTCACGCCGTCGCTCGGCGCGCACTCGGTCGCGGCGGCGGAGTCGCTCGACGGCCCGTTCGTCGGGGGACTCGAGGCGATCGCGAAGGTGCTGGACATCCACATCGTGGCCGGGATGCTCGAGCTTGGCGGTGAAGACAACGACCGGTGCTTCAACACTCTGGTGGCGCTCGATCCACACGGTGCTCTCGTCGCCAAGTACCGCAAAGTGCACCTGTATGACGCGTTCGGCCAGAGGGAGAGCGACTGGGTCCTACCCGGGCCTATTGAGGAGCCGGAGACCTTCGGATTCGGCGACTTCAGGGTGGGATTGCAGACCTGCTACGACATCCGCTTTCCCGAGGTGACCCGTCGACTCGTCGATGCGGGAGCGGATGTGGTGGTGCTTCCGAGCGAGTGGGTGCGAGGGCCCCTCAAGGAGCAGCACTGGCGCACCCTCGTCACGGCGCGCGCTATCGAGAACACCGTCTACTTCGCCGCTGCCGATCATGGTCCGCCAATCGGAGCGGGCAACAGCATGATTGTTGACCCCATGGGTGTCGAACTTGCGACAATCGGCGAAGAGTCGGGTGTCGCGCTCGCGTGGATATCGGCCTCCCGCATCGCGGACGTGCGCGCCGTGAACCCCGCACTGGGGATACGACGATTCGGGACCCACCCGCTGTAAGCCCAAATCCGACCCTAGAGTGGGATCACTGCTGTTCTGCTCCAGGGGGAAAATTGATGGCCCACCCGTATCGCGTCGTCGTGGTGGAAGACGATCCGGACGTCGCGTTCTATACGAAGACCGTGCTCGAGAAGCGCGGATGCGCCGTCAGCGTCATCGCCGATCCCCTCACGGCCCTCAGTGCGATCGGTCGATTCGACCCCGACGTCGTCATCACGGACATCGAGATGCCGGGAATGACTGGACTCGATCTCATCGACCAGATCCATGCGAAGCATCCGGGCCTGCCGGTCGTCGTGATGACGGCTCACGTATCAGTGGACTACGCCATCGCGGCGCTGCGTGGGCAAGCCGACGAGTTCCTGACCAAGCCTGTACCCTCCTCGCAGCTCATGGCAGTGGTGTCACGACTTGCCGACGAATTCCGCCGAGCCCAGGCCGAAGCGCCCGCACGCGAGGTGGTTCTCGCGATTGGAGCCCATCCCGACGACGTCGAGATCGGCGTGGGAGGAATTTTGGCCGCACATCGCGCCGCCGGTGACTCCGTGACGATCCTCACGCTCTCCAGGGGTGCTCGCGGAGGCGAAGCAGAGAATCGTCAGAACGAGTCCTTGATGGCCGCAGAACTCATCGGTGCACGCCTGTTTCTCGAGGACCTCGAGGACACCCGTATCAGCAATGCCGATCCCACGGTGGGAATTATCGAGCGGGTCGTCGCCGAGGTGAATCCGTCAATTGTCTACACGCATAGCAATCACGACCGGCACCAGGATCATCGTGCGGTGCATGACGCCACGCTGGTGGCTACGCGCGGGGTCCGCACCGTCGCGTGCTACCAAAGCCCATCGGCGACGGTTGACTTTCGTCCGAACCGATTCGTCTCCATCGATGGATTTACCGACACCAAGAATGCTCTCCTCGCATCGTTCGCCTCCCAGGCGGAGATCCGCTGGTACCTGGAGCCCGATTTCGTGCTGGCGACCGCGCGGTACTGGTCCCGCTACGGTGGCGGGGTGACCAGTGAGCCACTGGAGATTGTGCGGGAGTCTGCCGATATGTCGGTGTCTCGAAACGAGATCTCGGTGGCTATTCGTGAGGAAAAGCAACGCCAGGCCCGTGGGAAGGCTGCTTTCGGATGATTCGTGTCCTGGTCACCGGCGCTGGAGGACCGGCGGGAGTGGCGGTCATCCGCTCCCTGCTCACGAGAGCGGATGTAGAGGTCTATGCCGCAGATATGGACGGCTGGGCGAGCGGCCTCTATCTTGTGCCTGCCGAGCGCCGACGAATCGTGCCACGGGCTCTTGACCTGGAGTTCGTGCCCGCTGTCATTTCCCTGTGCGTTGCCGATAGTACAAACGTGCTCTTCTCCACGGTCGATTCCGAACTGCCCGCACTCGCTGCTCGACGGCTCGAGCTCGGCGCCACGGTACTCGCTGCCCCTTCCCTGGAGACCCTCGAGGTCACGCTCGACAAATTTGCGCTGTCCGAGCGGGTAGATTCCGCTGCCAGGGTGCCGACCACCCGACTCGTGGGTGAGGCAAGCCGATCGCAGAAATGGGACTTTCCGATCATGGTCAAGCCGCGTCGTGGCGCCGGTTCACGAGGGGTGCGAGTGGTGCACGATCGCGCTGGGCTCGATGCCCTTGGCGAAGACGATGGCCTCATCGCCCAGGAGCTGCTCCCGGGCGACGAATACTCGGTCGACGTATTCGCAAACGCTGTCGGAGACGTGATCGCAGCGGTACCGCGCACGCGCACCCGGGTCGACTCCGGTGTCTCCATCGCGGGCCGAACCGTGAAGAACGAGGAGCTCGAGGCAACAGCGTCGGCGGTGGCCCGTGCGGTGGGATTGACCGGGGTCGCAAACGTGCAACTGCGCTACGACTCCAACGGCGTGGCAGCACTCCTCGAGGTCAATCCACGATTTCCGGGTGCGATGCCGCTCACGATAGCCGCGGGGGTCGACATGCCCTCGCTCGCGCTCGATCTCGCTCTCGGACTCCCGCTGCCTGCCCACATCGACTTCCGAGAG
>JAYTTG010000402.1:0-4466 GCA_043745175.1 Microbacteriaceae bacterium | reverse complement strand
ACGGCGGCCGTCAACTCGCTGAATTCATCATCGGTCAATTCAAGACCGGCTGCAGCCACGTTATCGGCAAGGTGATCGACGCTCGACGTACCGGGGATCGGCAACAGCACCGGAGAACGCTTGAGCAGCCAGGCCAGGGCAAGCTGCGACGGCGATACACCGCGCCTCTTGGCGAGTCCGTCGAGCGGTCCTCCTGCCTGCGCGAGCCTGCCCGTCGCGAGGGGAAACCACGGAATAAAGGCGATGGCGTTGGCGGTCGCATGATCGAGCAGAGGTTCGGCATCCCGGTGAGCGAGGTTGAACAGATTTTGCACGGACACGATGGTCGCGAGCTTCTGCGCCGCGACGAGTTCTTCGACCGTGACCTCTGAGAGCCCCAGATGACGGATCTTGCCCTCGGTTTGAAGTGCCACGAGTTCACCGAGTTGGTCCTCGAGCGCGACCTTCGGGTCGATGCGGTGCAGTTGCAGCAGGTCGATACGTTCCAGCCCGAGGTGTCGAAGACTCAGCTCCACCTGCTGGCGCAGGTATTCGGGGCGACCCACCGGAATCCACTCGTTCGGGCCTTGCCGCGTGAAGCCGACCTTGGTGGCGATCACGAGATCGTCCGCATAGGGGTGCAGAGCTTCCTTAATCAAGAGATCCGCTACCTCGGGACCGTACGCATCCGCCGTGTCGATCAGGGTCACGCCCAGTTCCACCGCCCGTCGAAGCACCCGCACTGCGTTCTGCGGATCGGGAGATGCGCCCCAGACGCCGGCGCCGGGCAACTGCATCACCCCATAGCCGAGACGGTTGACTGTCAGGTCGCCGCCGAGTGAAAATGTTCCGGATGCCGATGCGAGTTGTGTTGTCATTCGTCCCAACGTACGCGCATGAGACCTCTCTCATCTTGGAAGTGGCTGGGTAACCACTCCTCGATAATGAAGGCATGTCTCGCCGCCGCCCCGTCACCGTCTCCGTGCGCGTGCGCATCCTCGCGGCTATGCTCATTGTTGCCGCCGCGGGAATGGCGATCGCTGGCGGTTCGGCATTCCTCGTTCAGCGCGAGCGGGTGCTCGCGCAGGTCGACCAGCGGCTGAATGACACCGCGATCCGCCTCCGCTCGATCGCAACCGAAAAGCAGTACGCGAGTGTACGAGGGCTTCTTACCGCCGCCATCCAGCAGATCACCCCCGACACCAACGAGGGCATTCTCGGAATCATCGACGGCAAGTCCGCGGTCGTGCCAGGCAGTCAAGTGGGAGTCTCCCTCCAGAAGGACACCGCTCTCATCACGCGGGTTAACCGTGAGACGCGGGCGGGTGGCGTCGTGGTCGGCACGGATGTCGGGTCCCGCGGCGCCCTCCGCTACCTCGCAGTGCCGGTCAGGGCTGGCGGCGACAGCGCGACCGGGGTTTACGTCGCCGCGTACAGCATCGACGCCGAGCTCTGGCCAATCGCTCAGGCTTTCCGCACTTTCCTTCTGATGGCCGCGGCCGCGCTCTTGGCTGTCGCGCTAGTCGGCTGGTTTGTTGCCGGGCGGCTGCTGAGGCCGTTGCGGGTGCTGCGCGATACCGCCCGACGAATCACCGGATCGGACCTCGTCGAGCGCATCCCCGTGGCGGGAGGAGACGACGTGTCCGAACTCACGGTCACGGTCAACGAGATGCTCGACCGCCTGCAGATATCACTCGAGGAACAACGGCAACTCCTCGACGATGTGGGTCACGAATTAAAGACGCCGATCACGATCGTCCGAGGCCAGCTCGAGCTTCTGGATGTCGAAGACCCGCAGCAGGTGGCTCAGATCCGCGCCCTGGCTCTCGACGAACTCGATCGTATGAACCTGCTTGTCTCTGATATCTCGCTGCTCGCCTCAGTGCAGCCTCTCTCCAAAGTGATGATCGAGCCGACTGACGTTCGCAGCCTCACCGAGACGGTCTTTCACAAGCTCTCAGCGATCCCCGAGCGGGATTGGAGGCTAGTGCAGACGGCGGACGCCGTGGCGGACCTCGATCCAGCCCGCATCACCCAGGCTTGGTTCCAGCTCGCCGCCAACGCCAACCGCCACGGGACGCCCGGACTGCCGATCGAGATCGGCAGCCGCATCGTGGAGGATCTTGGCGGGGAATTCCTCGAGCTCTGGGTCACCGACTTCGGCCCGGGAATTGCGCCGGAGGCGCACGAGCGCATCTTCGAGAGATTTCGGCGCGAAGAGGAGGGACGCGGCGAGAGTGGCGCGGGGCTCGGACTCGCCATCGTCACGACCATCATCCACGCCCACCACGGACTGGTGCGCCTGGAGAGCGCGCCTGCAATCGGATCGACCTTCACCCTCGAGCTTCCCCTCGGCCTTGCCCGTCACGACATCGAATCGGAACGCCACGCATGAGCGGAATCCTCATCGCCGAAGACGAGGAACGCATCTCCTCGTTCATCGAGAAGGGCCTGCGAGCCGCGGGATACAGCTCTCACGTCGTGGCCAACGGGGGTGACGCACTCGACTTCGCCTCGACCGGGTCGTTCGACCTCCTCGTGCTCGACATCGGCCTACCCGGCTTGGATGGCTTCGAGGTGCTTCGCCGGTTGCGCTCGTCGGGCTCGACCATTCCGGTCGTCATCCTCACGGCACGCGACTCTGGGGCAGATACCGTCGCCGGCCTGGAGGGTGGTGCCAACGACTACATGTCGAAGCCGTTTCAGTTCGACGAACTGCTCGCCCGCATTCGACTGCGGGTGAAGGATGCCGGCCCGGCCGAGCACACAATTCTGACCCATGGCGACCTCAGCCTCGATACCCGCACGAGGAGAGCAACAATCGGTGCGCGCACCGTCGACCTCTCCGCGCGGGAATTCGGCCTGGCTGAGGAGTTCCTGCACCATCCCGATCAGGTGCTCAGTCGCGAGCAACTCTTGAGCCGGGTATGGGGGTTTGATTTCGATCCGGGGTCGAACGTCGTGGACGTCTACGTGCGCTACCTGCGTGCCAAGTTCGGGGCGGAACACATAGAGACGGTGCGTGGAATGGGTTACCGGTTGCGGTAGCTCCTCCCGCACACCGGGCGGAAGCGACTGCTGTCAGCGGTGTCCGCCGGTATCGTCCGAGCCGCCACCGTGACCGCTGTCACCCGAGGAGCCAGTGTCACCCGAGGAGCCAG
Source organism: Microbacteriaceae bacterium (assembly GCA_043745175.1). Lineage (GTDB taxonomy): Bacteria > Actinomycetota > Actinomycetes > Actinomycetales > Microbacteriaceae > Lacisediminihabitans. The sequence continues at coordinate 1,326 of JAYTTG010000402.1, read as the reverse complement.
TGTCACCCGAGCGTCCACTTCCCGAAGTGGACCCCTCCGATTCGCTGGTGCCCGAACCCGAATCATGCGACACGCCCGTGTCCTTGCCGAGGTCATGGGCGACACCGTCATCGGTGCCACTTGGATGCGCGTCGCCATGGTCGTCGACATATAGTGGGGCGGCGGGCGTCACCGTGGTCGTACCGGTCGGATGCAGCGATTTGTCGTCGAACATCGATGCACTCGGGGAGGGGATGGTCGTGCCGGTGGTTACCGGGGCAATCTTCTGCAGGGCACCGGTGCGGTCTTCGATGGTGAGCGTATGCGTTACTGCTGCCGCTCCGGCCGAACCGAGCGCGAGTACAGCGAGGGTGACGGCACCCGTGAGGATGACCGTGCGCAAGATATTCAGGGGAATTGCCTTCCGCTAGTGCAGGGTGTGGATCCGCGGCCACCGGGCCTCAGTGCCGCGACGAGCCGATTCGAATGCCAACGGGTCCCCTGCCTGACAGTAAGCCTTCGCGTCGGCCATGAGATGCGTAGGAGATACGGATGAGAGGCCTCTCATCTCGATTGGTGATGGCTGCGGCGACTCGCGTCCGACGAAGAGCAGCCGATCGAACAGAATCACGGGGCAGAAAGCCGCTGTTTTCGAGCAATACCGGCGAAATTCACCGCCAAGTCCCCAAATTGGGGCACATAGCGGGTTGCCCCGCGAATGAGGGGCTGGTACGTTCACTCTTATCGATCCGATGTCCCCCTAAAGACGGACAGACCGATACACAGTTCATGTACCCGACATGAACCGTTCCTTACCCGAAAGGAACAGCCAGCACATGAATGCTGCGCTTGCTGCCGCTTCTGCGGCGACCGATGCGATTACCCTGCCACTAGTGTTCTCTGTCGCTCTCGCGACAGTCGCCCTCGTAGCCATCGCCGTTTTCGTGGGGCGCTCGCGCCACATGGGACGGCTGACCGGAGTGACCGCGGCAGCAAGCGTAGTTTCTGCCGCCGGCATCCTCGCCAGCGCCCTGCTGGTGAACGTCGCGATCGGCGGATCCACCAGTACCGCGGCCAACGATGCCTTTCGGTCAGGTTCCCCCCGGCCTGACGTCGGGTCATCGGTGGTCCTTGTCTTGCCCCCGGTGGGGTCGCCGACCACCGGCGACCTCAGCGGCCCACAGCTTTCGACTGAGTAGTCCGTCAACCGTGTGCGCCTGATTTGCCCTCTCAGTGCGCGCGATGGTCGTCCTGGTGAGTCGCAACCTGCAGATACTCTGGACGGATGCGACTGATGGCCTCGCTGCGCGACTCGTCACGCAGTCCCCTGCTCCAGGTGCTCAAGAC
>JAYTTG010000401.1:0-16986 GCA_043745175.1 Microbacteriaceae bacterium | reverse complement strand
AGCGCGACAGATTGGGAACCAATCTGTCCAATGGTCGATCGTGACGATGCTGTATCACTCGAGGACGTTCACCGAGGGCCGTGGCCGAACTTGCGAAGCCTCTCCGCGCGAGACACTGATCGGGTGACTGACGGCAGGCTCGCCTCTCACCATGCAAATGCTGTCGGGATGCTGTGTGGCGGTGGCGGTCACAGAATGCCTCCCTGCGGAGCGCCTCACCCCGTGGACCGAACGCTCGAGGACGCGAAGTCGATAGTGGGGCGAATATCATTCACACCCGGAGTCGCCCCGGGCCCCACCGCGCCGCCCGACTCCCAGCCCACCAGCCGTGAGGACCCCGTTATGGACTCCAGTATTTCGTCAAGGCACGATTCTTCAACGTCGAATCCACCGGCACCGGACAGATCAAGGTCATGGACAGAAATACTTTGCATCTGGCCCCACTGTTGCGGTGCACGAGATGACTGAGGTGCGTGTGTCATCGGTTGAGCAAAAGGGTGCCCACGATCTGGTTCCCTCCCGTGGAACACCAGAGCGGATCTGATCACCGATCGGCACAGGCTCTCGAGACTGCTCCTGCTCCGTGGGCACGTGGTCCTCCTTCTGCAACTGTGCTCCACCGCCGCCTCCACAGCATGATCGTGCAAACCGACGCGGTCGTCGGGGTGGACGACACGCGGCGACGGCTGCGCCGGGAGACTACTGCGGCGCTGTTCCGTGGCCGTATGTTGCCACCGCAGCGAGTAGTTCCGCATAGTCGCCGTGCTCCCACTTCTCCCAGTTCCAGCAGGCCAGGAAACGCTGTGCGCTGGCGTGCCCGTTGGTGAAAAGCGTCGTTTTGTCGGCGCTGGACAGGGTGAAATCGGTAGCGCTGAAGCCCGTGGTGTCGACGAAGATCGTGCGCGATGAAAAGGACGGATCCGAAATATGCACCCGATCGTGCGCGCTTTGCATGGTCGCCAACAGCGACTTCGCAAGCTGCAGGTTATTGGCATCCGGGCTCCACGCGGCTTTGCTGACGCTGGAGAGCGCGGAGAGCTTGACGCCGAGGGTGGGCCAGCGGGACGGCATCCCGTCGTGACGGTCGAAGATGTCGATCGGGTAATTCGACAGCATGCCGCCGTCCGTGCAGACAATCTGGGTGTGGCCGATGATCTTCGGGTTTGTCGCCATGCGCAGCGGCTTGAAGAAGAACGGAATGGATGCGGATGCGCGCACCGCATCTGCCACCGATTGTGTGTCAGGGTCGACGCCCAGAAACTCCCGGTAGTCCCACGGCAGGCGCAGCATCAGCCCGCGGGAAACGTCCGAAACTATCACGACCAGCTTGTACCGTCGCTCGGGGGGGAGCGCGCTCCCCGCATCATCGTCCTTGAGATCGGCCCAGGTGTGCACGCCGTGGTCGGTGAGGATGTCAGCGATCCAGCGGTGGAGGAAGTCGCCGAGGAACATGCCCTCATTGAACAGCAGGCCCAGCGCGGCTCCGATGTGCGGCGCGTGCGTGAAGAGCTTCGGCTCGTCTTCGAACTCCGAGAAGTCGAGGTCGTCCATGATCTTCTTGATCTCTGTCACCTGCACACCAGCCGCGAGCATTGACGCGACGATCGCCCCTGCTGACGTGCCAGCCACGCGTGCGAAGGTGTACGGGTCGTCCCGTTCGACAAGAGCAGCGATCGCACCGACGAGGCCCGATCCCTTGACGCCTCCGCCCTCGAGAACAAGGTCTGCATTCGGCATCGTCACTGCACCTCATCTTCCCCGTGTCGAGGCCGTATCAGACGGAATGAACACGCGCTAGGGCAGAGACTCCTCCGTTCGTCGAATACTGTCAAGAGGCCGCGTTGACCCAAGAAATCTCCTTGCGGCATCCCAACGCGATCCCGCGGCTCTCTCGGTCTCCTTGTGGACTGAGCAAGACCTATCTGGCTCGATAATCCGCAGTGCCGCAGCCACGCTGTTCCGCACCAGGGGCGTCAGAATTGCCAGGGGAAGGATGACCAGTCCGGTTCACGTTTTTCGAGGAACGAATCGCGGCCCTCCACCGCCTCGTCGGTGCCGTAGGCGAGCCGCGTGGCTTCTCCGGCGAAGAGTTGCTGGCCGACCATCCCGTCATCCACTGCATTGAAGGCGTACTTGAGCATGCGGATGGCAGTGGGCGACTTACCGAGGATCTCGTTCGCCCACTCCAGCGCGGTCGTCTCGAGTTCGGCATGAGGCACCACGGCGTTGATCGCCCCCGTGTCGAGGGCGCGTTGGGCGTTGTACTCGCGGGCGAGGAAGAATACTTCGCGCGCAAACTTCTGGCCGACCTGGCGGGCAAAATAGGCGCTGCCATAGCCGCCGTCGAACGACCCGACATCGGCATCCGTCTGCTTGAATCTTGCGTGCTCGGCGCTCGCGATCGAGAGGTCGCACACGACGTGGAGCGAATGCCCGCCGCCGGCCGCCCAACCGGGGATGACCGCAATCACGACCTTCGGCATGAAGCGGATGAGCCGTTGCACCTCGAGGATGTGGAGGCGCCCCGTGCTGGCAGACCCGTCGGCATACTGGTAGCCGTCTCGACCGCGGATGCGCTGGTCACCACCCGAACAGAACGCCCAGCCGCCATCCTTCGGGCTCGGTCCGTTGCCGGTGAGCAACACGACCCCGATGCGCGTGTTCTGTCTCGCGTCATCGAGCACTCGATGGAGTTCGTCGACCGTCTGCGGACGAAAGGCGTTGCGCACCTCCGGCCGGTTGAAGGCGACGCGAGCCACCCGTCCCGCGTTGTCGTGGTGGTAGGTGATGTCGGCGAGTGCGGAGAAGCCCTCGACGGCTTTCCACGCGCGGGCATCGAAGAGCTCGGAGACATCGGTCATTGTTTCAGTTTAGGTTCGCCGCGATCGGCGGCGGGAGCACCAGATTGTCTCGTGCACTCTCAGCCCCGAATTTCGCAGGGGGGGGCATCCGTCTGCTGGATCGGCGCGGTTCTCGTTATCCCAGGGGGCCGCTTCGCGGTGCGCATCGTTAGTGCCGGATTCGGATCGGCCTGTATGGCAGCTACAGCGCGCCGAGTCGGGCGGCGACATCCTCGGGAAATCCCCCCATGCAGATCGGGCTCCATCTGGTGAGGGTAATTCGAATCAGTGACTTATCCTGAATCTTCATGGCCTGCCGGTACTCGTCCCAGTCCGAATGCTCGCCGGAGATGCACCGAAAATACTCGACGAGTCCCTCGGATGCTTCGGGCATATGCAGCACCTCGGCGTCACCGTCCAGCTGGATCCAGGCACCGTCCCAGTCATCGGAGAGCACGAGCACGGAAGCCCGCACGTCACGCTCGGCATTGCGGGTTTTTGCCCTGGTGGGGTAGGAGGAGATGACGATCCGTCCCGCGGCATCGACACCCCCCGAGACCGGGGAGATCTGCGGTCGACCGTCGGCTCGTGTGGTGGCGAGGAGCATCCGATGCCGAGAACGGACGAAGTCGAGCATGTGGTGTCGATCAACGGTAGTGGTGGTTGCGATGCTTCTGGCCATGTGGTCAAGGCTACGGTGGTACTGCCGCGACGTGCTGTCAGGCGTCGTTCCCCAGAATTGAGGCGAGCTGGTCCAAGCTCGAGACGGTGATATCGGGTGCGGTGAAATATCCAGGGTAGGTGGCGCCGGTGCGGTTGATCCAGGCTGTGCGTAGTCCAGCGTGAGCGGCTCCGTGGATATCCCAGGGATGTACGGCGGTCAACAGCATCCGACCTGTTTCTACCCCGCAGGCGTCCGCGGCGTATTCGTAGGCTGCTCGGAGTGGTTTCCAGCCGGGCGCGTCCTCGACGGAGAGGAGCATCTCGAATTCTTCCCGGATGTCGGCGGCGCGAAACAGTGTTTCCGCCAGCAGGGTTGATCCGTTGCTGAGCGTTACCAGTCGCAACCCGGAAGCCGCGAACGTGCGGACCGCGCCAGCGACATCCGGGTGGAGGGCGAGGCTGGCGAATCCGCGCATGATGTGGTCGACGGCTTCATCGACGCTGCGGTTTAGAGGGAGCCCGGTGAGGTTTTCGTGGAGTGATTCAGCGGCGATCATCGCGAATTTCTTGCTGGTGCCGGCCACGGTGAGAGCGAAACCGTCTCGCAGTAACCCGGCGAACCAGACTCTGGCCAGAAGTCCGGGCGCCCCGACATCGGCGAACCGATCACCCATGGGCGACATGTCGGAGAGGCTTTCGTTGACGTCGAAGACGATCACGGCCAAATGGCTAGTCACGATGGCATCCTTCGCTTGGGAGTAGCAAGAAGGTTACGACGCGGTGCTGCATTTGTCTGCGCAGGGACTGCGCGGCAGATCCTGTATTGCGGATGCCGCTTCGGCGAGACTGGTTGCCAGATGGACTCTTCGACGCTCGCCTGTCTCGATGATTGCGGGAGAGCGGCCCGACCCGGCGATGACAAAGCATCGTCGGGGGAGATCAGGCGACCGGCGTGTCAGGGGAGCCACCTGGTTCGCTCGCGGTGGGCAAAATCCGCAAAAGATGTCGGGCGACGTCCCGTGACCGTGCGAACGTCATCGGTGAGCCCGGATGCGCGGCCCAGCCGAGCAACGGTATAGCTGGCGGCGGTGACCAGAACCATCGCCCACGGCATCGCCAGATCCCGCCGTGCATGCACTACATAACGACCAAGCCCTCGTCGCTTGTATCGGATTGTTCGGCTGAGCTCCGTGCTGAGGATCTCTGCGATCTCGTAGTAGGTATTGGCGGTCGGGCCTGTCGGCGTCCAGGCGCGCCCGATGTGGTTTTCAGGGTGGGTGAGAACCTCGAATGCGACAACGGCAATATCAGCGACGTCGACGAAGGCGGTGCGTCCGTTCCCGGCGGGAATGATGATCTGAGAGTGATCCCGAATTTCCGCAACATGGGTTGAAGAAAGATTCTGCATAAAAAACGAGGGACGAAGAAACGTCCACCGCAGGCCGGAGGAACGAAGCCACGTCTCGATCTTCGCGTGAGGGACGACGCTGTTCGACTCGGCGCCCTGCAGCGACAAGAACACGATGTGCTTTACCCCGGCCCGCTTGGCCGCTTCCAGGGCGGGCAGAATATCCCGCGGCACGTTGGATAACGCTGGGGGGCGTACGAGAAACAGCAAGTCCACGCCCTCGAATGCCCCATCCCACGTCGATGGATCGAGAAAGTCGAACACTACAGTCGCGGTATCAGTTTTCGCGAGACGGATCTGATCCGTCGATTGCCCGGGTCGAACGGCGCCGCGACCAGGAATATTCGCCTCGCGCAAGAGTGCAAGCACAGCTGATCCGACATTTCCCGTCGCCCCGGTCACCAGTACGGCCATGTGACTCAGCCTACGGCTGGGCTTTCACGCGGAACCATCCACCTGTGAGCAGAGAACCGAGAGTTTTGACCGACAACTGTCGATCGAAAATTGTTCACGCTCGCCCGGGCCCGCAGATCGCGTCCCGTGAAGTGGTGTGGTTTCGCTTCACCATGGGAGTCAATGGTTTTCGCTGGGATGGAGGTGAGTCCGGGCAACCTTGTCACCTCTTCAACCGCCTCGGACCGGGCGTTTATGGTCTTCACTTCCGGCATCGTCGACTCGCTGGGTCCGGGAACACGCCGCCAACGTCGGTGCGGCGTTTGATCGTGCTGTTGACCTGTTCCAACAGGGTTGTGCACCAGATTGGCCGCGAGTGCCGTTTTGGGGAACGACACCAACGCGAGAAAACCCTGACGGGTCTCGTCACGCTTCGCCGCGACCCTTGGGCGCGAGCGGGCATCGTGGTGACCTCCGCAAACCGGCTGGGAATCTGTTGCCGGTCGAGCCAAGCAAAGACGGAACGGATATTCGAGGCGACCCTGTCCTTGGAGCCTTTCGTCTCGACAGAAAGCAGCACATTGCGCGTGAAATACACCCGACATCTCTGCTAGCTCGCACCCGGGAACGCGGTGAGGTCCGGGTCAGCCCAGTCGGCTGGTTTTGCGCAGGCGTGCCCGCAGGCCGCCGTTGATCTGAACGGAAGCCAATACCGGCTGTCCGACCAATTGTTCGAGGGCATGAAGGGTGGTTTCGACCTGGCTGAGGATGTCTTTCGGGGACATCCCGCGGCGGGCGCTGACGGACACTTTCAATACCGGATGGCGTCTGACCAGGTAGGTGGAGACGCGCGAGCCCACCAGTGCGGGCTGATCACGTAGCGCGTCTTCTAGGAGCTGTTCGGGAAGGCGGGAATAAACAATCGTCATACCGGTATCCGTGCGGGTGCCGGGAACGAATTGGGAAGTGTGGCCGTGGCCTTGCCGGAAGATGAACACCACCAGGGCGATCACGGCCACAAGCAGACCGCCGAGAAGCGCGAGCCACCACCAGCTTGTGTGGGTGCCGGGGATGGGGGCGGAGGCCAACCACCCTGCTGTCGTTTGTCGCACGATCCGCCCCATGTCGCTCCAAGCGCGGCCAAAAGCGGGCGTCGTGGAGAGGATGATCGCCGCAGCCCCGAGCAACAGCAGGATCATGCCGGTGAGGAATATGAGCGTCCGGTTCAGGAACCGGTTGGTGTTGTTCATGCTTCGACCTTCGCCCGATCGCGGAAAACGGTGTGGGTCCGTAGAGATTCGTCGAGGCTGTAGGCGCGCAGCTGCGTCTCGACCGCATCGGAAATTGCCCGGCGGTCGACCAGAAGTCCGGAGACGGGTGTCACCTCAACGATCGCCCGTCGACGGGAAATGGTGACGCGCACGTTATCCGGGTGGATGTTTCCGGCGCAGGCCGCATGGCGGGCTAGCGCAGAGGCGATGACTTCATCGTCGACAATCGCTGCTGTGTCGGTCGACGCCAAAGTATGGCGGCTCTGGCGACCGGGGGAGAGCGCCGCCCCGATGAGAATCAGGCCGACCAGGGCGGTGACTATGCCGAAACCTTCGACGAAGAGCCCGGGTTGTTGAGGCAGTATGACGAGGGCATCCGCCAGGTGGGGCAGCGTGATGAGCAGCGGTCGTTGGGACAGAAGTGCCAACACAATTTCGGTCCCCATATAAATGCAGATGATGACGATGACGAGCGCGAGGATGATCGCCGCCGTGGAGCGCGGCGAATGTGTTTCACGGCGAAGGATCCGCCGGTAAATGGCCGATGGGAGAGTCATTGGACCCGGGCTTCCTTTCGAATAATCGCCCTGGTCATATTTACAATGACGTGCGCGATCCGATACCCGGTCATTGCAGTCACTTGGCTGCCAATGTGATGCTGCGCTTGTTCACCTCGCTCCATCAGGGTTCCCCCGGCCCGTCCAATGACATTCGGATCGGCAGCAACCCGGTCGAGCGACACCATCCGGACCGGGCTATGGATTGTCAATTGCAGTCGACCGCCGTTATCGGACAGCTCGACGCGCACTTCTTGTGCCGATACCCCGAGAATCTCGCCGCTGACGGCGGCCACCACCCTTGTCAGCGCCCTGCTACTGATGCTGGTCCGCCCACGCAGGCCCGGCGACATGACGGCGTCCGTCACGAGGCCGAACGCCTACCGCGAAGCGCATCCACCAGCGCGGTCGGGTTCAGTTTCCCATCGACGATCCGGCCAGCTATCGCCCCAATGGCCATCGCGACAGCAACAAAGAAAAAGGCCCAGAAGCCAACCAGGATCCAGGTCAAAGCGAGGGTGGCACCGATGAGGATTCCGGTCTGGGTGGTGCTCACTGAACGCGGGTTTCTGGGTCGGTGTCCGTGTCATCCGAGGGGATGTGGACGTCGTTGACGGTGACGTTCACCTCGGTGACCTCCATACCGACCAGGGTTTCGATGGCGCTGATCACTGCGGAACGTACGTTGCCGGCGACGGTTTGCAAAGGGGCAGGGTATTCGGCGACGATGCTGACATCGACCGCGACCTGCCTTTCGCCGACTTCGACTGTGATGCCCTGCGTGAGGTCTTTGGCGTTGATAACGTCGCGGATCGCCCCCAGTGCGCGAGCGGCTCCGCCGCCAAGCGCGAACACTCCGCTGACATCGCCCGCAGCGATGCCAGCGATCTTCGCTACCACTGCATCATTGATCACAGTTTTACCTCCTGTGGAGGACGTGCGGGTTGCGGCCGTTGCGGATTCGGTGGGAGGGACGGGAGTGGTCAGGTTTGCCATGAGACGTCTTCTTTCGTATAGACCGATTGGATGCACCGAACAAGGGTGCGCGGTGAACAGCACTGATGTGGTGTCGTTAACATGACGTTTGCGCAGGCCCATTCGTCACGAGCACTCCAAAACATTTTTGATATCCGGCTGATGTAGAGCGAGGAGGGGCGGGTGGGACCGCTGACCCGCAGTCATCTCAGTTCTACCGACGACAGCATTCTTGCCGGGCGGGCCGCCGATGGGGACATTCGCGCGTTCGAGGTCTTGATTCGCCGGTACGGGCCGCTCTTGCGCACCTACGCATCCCGCATCCTCGGCTCAACGGACGAAATCGATGATGTGGTGCAGGAAACTTACATCACCGCATGGAGGGAACTGCCCGCCCTGGAGAACAACTCGAAGGTGAAGGCGTGGCTTATTCGGATTGTGATGAATAAGAGCCTTGACCGGGTTCGCGCCCGCGCCCGCTATGATCATGACCTGCTGGACGATCAGCTGGTGGCCGCACCCACACACGGGAACCCCGAACAGGTGCTGGAGGCCCAGTCGCGGGACGAGGCGCTGTCGCGGGTAGTGCAGTCGTTGCCCGAAAATCAACGAAGGTGTTGGGTTCTTCGCGAGCTCGCCCAGTACAGTTACGAAGACATTGCCGCGGAGATCGATCTGCCAGTGTCCACCGTTCGGGGACTGCTGGCCCGAGCGCGAAAAACGTTAATTGGGCAGCTGGAGGTTTGGCGGTGAGCGAAAAAGTCCCTCCTCTGAACCGCTTTATCCCGCCGGTTGCGAACGAGATCATCCCCGATCTCGACGGACACAGCGTGGAAGAGCTCAGCGACTACCTGGACCGGGACCGCCTCCCTCCAGACACGTCGATTGAGAACTCGGCCGGCTGCCGTATCGCTTTAGCCTCCCTCACCCGGCTTCGGGATATTTCGGCGGCGTGGATCGAAGCTGAAGCGGCGCAAGAAGGACCTCGTGATGACGGTTGGGTGCAGCAAATCCTCGCCCATATCGGGCATGAAGCCCGCGCCGGACGAAACATTCCCCTTCACCATCCATCTCCGAATGCACGCCTTGCGATCACTGAAGGGGCTGTCCGCGGTATCGTCCGGGCGGCCGGCGACCGGCTCGGCGGGATCATTATCGGGCGGGTGCGCCTCAATGGGGACGTCACGATTCCGGGCGAACCTATAACCATCAGTATCGATGCGACTGCGTTCTGGGGCCACAACATCCCCGATGCAGTCGAAACCGTTCGCGATGGTATTTTCGCCGCGCTTATCACCCATACCGAATTGACTGTTGCGCGTATCGACGTTGCCGTCCACGACATCCAAATCGATACCGATCGCGAGGATGGCTCTGGTGCAGGAGCCGCGGAGGCAGTAATTGACGTGCGGCCGAGCACGCGAGATACCGGCAACGGCGACGTTACGGAGTCAAACTTCGCGGACGGAAAAGGATTGTGAAATGAGCGTGCCCGACACCAGCGATCTGTCCCGGGACCTGACCCGGTTAGTGAGGACCGTTCCTGGGGTGGAGGCGGTGTATGCCACACGGCCGTTAGCGACCACTCTGGTTACATTGGCGGTCAGCACTCTCACCGGTGCCCCCACCGCTGTGCCCCTTGTATCGGTGGAAACAGCAGGCGCGGGGACGAGCGTGTCTGCGTCGATCGGCACGAGGGGTGACGAACCCGCTCCTGTGACCGCCGCCCGAGTGCATGATGCGATCGCCAAACGGCTTACCGAATTAGGTGTCCTGCCCGCAACTATCGACGTCAGAATCGGTAGCGTTGGATAGCTCCGCCCCCTCAGTCCTGGTCTGACCGGGCTTGTCACCGATATCGATCGCGGCCCGCGGCAACCACTTCTGCAACGTCATCGTGTGGACTCCGGAGTCCTTCGCAATCTGCTCGATCGACACACCAGGCTCACGGTTTCTCGCGACGAGCACGACATCATCACGGAACTCTCTCGGATAAGGCTTGAGCACAATGACATCCTTCCAGGCTGCCCTCCGGACAAGCCAACTCAGATGTCACCTAACCGTGCATCAGACCCGTTGGGTGGTTGGGCACCAGACCCGTCGAGTTGGAGGTCCGGCTTGCGGACAGCATTTCGCGCGTCCTCCTGCTTGAAGGTATTCGCCACGTCCTCATCGAGGGAGACAACCTCGGTCAAGCGTGCCCAGAACCCTGGAGAATTGGCATCGATCTTGCCGAGCAGATTCTCGCCGCCATGTGGCGCAACTACCAAGCCGCCAGATACTCGCGCCTGACCTTCATCAGCACTGTCATCGTGCTGCAAAGGTTTGCACTGACCGCCGCGCTCGGAGCGGACGTTCACGCCCTCGGGGTGCTTCTCACCGCGCGGGATTCGACCGTCGCCGAACTCCTGGTCTTTCCTCCCGGAGTGGTCGCGCGAATCACTTGGTCGTTTCGGAGATGACCCAGTGACGGAAAGGAGTGACGCCGTCGCTTACGTCCCTCGAACAATCCGTTGACGAGGGCCGAACATACGTCGCGCATTCTGGACAGGTCGGATTACGATTCCGGCACTCATAATCGACTACGGAAAGCAGCACAATGAACCGCATTGCTATGACCTCACTCGTTGGCACCATCGCGGCGGCAGCCCTCGTCGTCGGCGCAAGCGCGCCCGCGTTCGCGAGCACCTCAACTCCAACCCCGGCAACCAAGACGACGCGCACACTGGAATCCGTCCAGACCACCGCCAAGACGGCGACGGGAAAACGAGAAACCGCGCTGAGCGCCGCGATCGCGAAGCTCGATGTCGCGAAGGGCATCAGCGCATCCGACAAAGCAACTCTTGCGGACCGCCTCAACGCCGACTTGGCAGGCATGAAGGCCATCGAGGCCAAGATCGCCGCCGATACGACGTTGGCTGCGGCGTCCACAGACCTCAAGACCATCTTCACGACATACCGCGTTTTCGGCGTGGCCATCCCGCAGGCACACATCGTCGCTGACATCGACCGCGTAACGTCGATTGATATCCCGAAGCTGACAGCCTCACAGTCGAACCTCGCCACCGTGCTCACGGGGAAGGACGCATCTCAGTCGACGGCAGCTCTCCAGTCCGACCTTGCCGACATGACGAAGCAGATCGCGGCAGCAAGCACCGAACTCAGCGGCGCCTCGGTAAAAGCTTTAGCCATCACGCCTGCCGACTACAACTCGAACAAAACAGTGGTCACGTCGGCGCGTGCTTCGGTGAAGACTGCGCAGAGCGATCTCAAGCAGGCCAGGGCCGACCGTAAGGCGATCCTCGCCGCGCTTAAATAGTCGTCACAGCAAGGCGAAGACTCGCCCGAAAACTCACAGGGCAGTTTTAGCGATCAGGCCCAGGAGGCTCGAATGATCTGGACGGTTTGCTCTAGGGTCAGGTTGTGGTGGCGCGCCTTTCGGATGAAGCGTTCGGCTTCTGGCTTGATGGTGTGGTGGGTTGTGGTGGGATGTCGTACTCGTGTTCCCGCCCCGCGTCGGCTCTCAATGAGCCCGTCGGTTTCGAGAGTGGCGTAGGCGCGTGCGATTGTTCCAGGGGCCAGGCCTAGGTCGCCGGCGAGTTGACGCACTGATGGGAGACGGTCCCCGTCGGCAAGCACGCCGATCATTATTTGCGCGGAGAGTTGGGATCTGATCTGCTCAAATGGTGGGGTGGGATTGCTGTCGTCGACCGTGATCATTGCAACACCCGCGCGTGTTTCTGCGGTGTAGCTCGGGAGAGCCTGACCGGGCCACGGACTGCGATTTCCAAAGCGAGTATGAGCAGGGTGATGGCGAACATGATGAGCACGAGCCCGATGAGTACTTCGGTGGACGCGGCAGCGAATTGGGGCTGGACGACACCGTGGACGACGTTACCGGCAAGAGGTGGCGTGGTGGACCTGGAGGGGTCGTTAGTGTTTTCCGGTTTCAGGACAGTCCACTGGGATGCTGACCGTATCGCGGTCCCCGCGACCATCGCTACCGCTCCGAGGTAGAAGACGATCACTGCGGTTGCTGTGACCATTGTGAATTTGGTGAGGGAACGGCGAGCGGCGGCTTCAAACGCCGCGGCCTGGGTGGTACTTCGTGCAGGAGTGGACGCAATCCGACGCACCGCCAGCAGCGTGACTGCACCGATAACTACAGTGACGATCAGCAGCGGCACCGTATAAAACCATCCTGGATATGGGCCCGAACCGTGGCTTCCACCTTCTGAAGTGACCGTTATCGAGCGCGACAGGCCAAGGCTGTCATCGGATGCGGTGCCAGCAGTAACCAGCAGCATCAGGGCCAACGACGATGCTGTCACGATCGGAAGGACGAATCCCCATGTTGGGCCGAACGATGCTGGTCGTCGCGGCGCTAGCGTGGCTTGGCGCACACCCGCGTGGCGCGAGCGGCGGCCGAGCGGGGTGATGCAAATCACGGCCAACCCGGCCACAACCCCGATTCCAGGTGCCATCATCAACGATGTTCCCAAAGGATCGATGGGAACCATCACAATTCCCACCGCTACTGCTGCAGCGGCAATCAGGGCCCAGCGCATCCGCAACCGAGCGGATCGAATTAATGCTCGGGAATCGGCATCACTGTCTCCCAGGGATACCGGAGTGAAGTGCTTGGAGCGCGACAGCCGAAGCGCTTTGATCGCAATACCTATGAAAGCCAACCCTGCGGCGAGGGCAATCAGCGTGGGGAAAATTAGAACCATTCGCGTTGTGCCTCATCCCGTGTCTTGTATCAGGTGGCCAATACAAACACATGAGCGAATTTGTGTCAAATTATTGGTACAAAAAAGGTTGCCGACATACCAACTGCCTTTCATCAGACCTCAACTGACCGGGGCGAGTGAGTTTGGGCGAAGACCAGTGCACTGCACGGAGCGACCAGAAGCCCGCCTTTGCGGCTGGTCTCGAACAAAGACCGCCACTGGCTGGAAAAACTACCCAGTGCCAAACCTGTCTCTGTTTTCAGTTGACGAAAGTGGCTCTATTTTCGGTTGGCGTTAACAAGCGGGTCAAGAATTCGCGGCAAACAGGTGTTTGTTTGTTTAATTGCGACCAACTGATATCACCGACCGAGACTCGACCGTTGAAGATCATGTCGAACACGGTCAGGTAAACGTATTCAGGGCCGTTTGCTCAGCAAGGGAAGCGTTCTTGAGCGCGCACCACTTTCTGGATCCTCCCGTTCACGAACCCGATCGCCATCGCTGTATCGATCGCATCCGTCGTGCGAACGATCCGATGAATCTTGACCATCGAACTGGAGGAACCACCGGAACCCGGCCCCAATGGTTTCTCACAATTGCTTGATCACCGGAAAATCTCCTCCATTCCTCACCGAACCCGAGAAACCGTTCCTCAGCTGCCTCCAGGGTCGTGGCCGTGTGAACGGGCTTCAGCGACTCAGCGCTTCAATGTTTTGACGCTCCTGGCCCAGTCTTACCGGGCGGCATATCGGCCCGATCGAATCGGGCAGTCCTTGCAAACCGTCGCCGCTATCGCAGGCAGAGTCACCATGCGACTGCGCGTATGCCGACGCAAGCCCGCAGTAACTCTCAATGTTGCGGGTTCCGCAGCCGTCGATCTGATTTTCTCAAGTGCCCTGTCGAGCTCCGATCGCGGGCATCAGGATGTGATAATTTGACTGTAAAAGTACCTTTACAGAAGGGCACGCGTTGAGAATATGGATCTGGTTTTTGGGGAGCAGTCTTCTGGCGTTGATTTGCGTGTGGGCGTTGGCACATGTCCTTCCCAACGAGTTCGCCTGGATACCCCCGGTGCTGGATGGCCTCCTGGTCTTCTCGAGCGGGATCGGATCACTTCTCGTTCGCAAGTCCATCGAACGGCGGACCCGCACCGACAACCCCAAAAGCATTGAGCGAGGCCTTGCGATCAATGCTCGCTCAGATGCCTTCCCCGCAATTTTGATTATGACCACCGGATTGGGGGCCTATCTGGTTAACGCCAACGCATTCGGCCCAGGTCTGGCCTGCCTCGCCATAACTGTTTTGGGCCTCGCATGGTTTTGGATCCGCTATGGACGACTGCACTCCCGCGCATAGCTGAGACTCGTGAAAAACTCGCTGCCTGAACATCGTCGCGCACGCCATTTATCCCAGGAGAATCTTGCACTGCAGGTCGGTGTGTCCCGGCAAACCACCATCTCCATCGAAAAGGGCCGCTACGCACCGAGTCTTGCCCTCGCCTTCAAACTGGCCCACTTTTTCAACACCACTATTGAGGGCATATTTGAAGGGAACGAGACCGCCGAATAGCGGAGTACGACGCTAATCTGCGTGATTAGCGGACACCACACGCGGAATCGCGCGACAACGGGGTGTACGCCAACGAACGCTGATGCCAACAGGGCCGTTAGGGATCCTCACCCCAATCACATTCGATTGCACAGAGGCTGGTGCTCCCGGCACGTGATCGCCCACCCCCGCCTGATCTAAAGACCTCACCTGCGGGCCCACGTAACATCGTTGGGCAGAGTTCGACTCGACCCGGATCGCTGACGGATGATTCCCTGAAGAGGGGCCTCTGCGACCGCGAACATCCCTGACAATTCGGGATGAGCCTGCCCGTTGGCAACCGGGTCACCCAGGCCAATGGACGAGTTCGAGGTGCGCCACCCGGTGCGACCCAAGCGGATCACTTCGAGCCAGGCAGTGCCGTTTAAGGGAGAACTTGCCTCGTGAACTGTCATCTGATCCATGCCTTCGGCTCAGCGGCCTGCAACTCGCCATTCGTTCGGGCGACATGGGCGAACGCGTCGGACATGGTGGGGAAGGTGGTCCACACGAAATCGTCGGTAAGTTCCATCACTTCGAATTCGTCGTTCTTCTCATCGATGAATGCCAGGAACCGGCCTTCACCGCGGGCGACTCGACTGTTGCAAACCCGCCACGAGCCGACGCCGGCACGTTCTAGACAGAGTTCACCAGCAGGGTATTTGTCTCGTTGACCCGCTGTGGCGGGAACGGAAATCGGTGAAACAAAAAAGGTCACGATGGCCCCTGTCTAATGAGATGTTCGGATGCACCTAGGACTTGAGTGACATCAAACAGGTTTACGTTTCACGGACCGGAAGTCAACGACTCATGCAATATCGCGAACAGGGTTGACTTTGTCGCAGGAGCGGAGCAAAGGAGGGGAGATCTGAGCCTGACGACGTGCGCGATTCGTGTCGTCTGTTTCTGAGTTCCCTTCCCGTTTCGGGTGTGTCTGTCACGGTGATGACAGCATCCGGCGCACGGATGAGCCTCTGCTCCAGTGGCGTCATCGCGGAGCGTACTGACGAGTTGCAGTTCGAACTTGGTGAAGGGCACCAAAGTTCGTTCGTGCGCTCAGGCCAAATCGGTATGGTCCCGGATGTGGTCTCGGGAGGCCATGATGGTTGGCCGGTGCTTGATGCAGCGCTTGGCGAGTTACCCGTTGGCGCGAATTTCTGCGTTCCCATCCAGATGAGTGCCGTCACGGTGGGGGTTACGACCCTGTATCGCGACAGGCCCCTCATGTCGGATCATCAACAGCAGGCCACGGTATTGGCGATCGCATCCGCGATAGCGGCAGAAGCGGTCCAGCAGGCAATGGTGTCTCCGATCGATGAGGCCGGCCGTGGAGTCGGCTGCGGCGCCGGCGCTTCGCCAAGAGGTGCACCAAGCCACCGGCATTGTTCTTGTGCAGTTGGATACGACCGCAACTGTCGCGTATGCGCGATTACAGGCCTACGCTTTTTCTATTTGAAGAAGAGTTCTCACGGTCGCCCGCGATGTGGTGGCCGGCTCGCTCACCTTCGAAGAAACGCCCCCGTGACAATGAATTAGGAAAAGAAGATAATGATGCCAACCGGGACACGTGAGAGTAAGCTCAGCGCCGCTTTCGTCAAACTCGCCGACACCCTCGTCACCGAATTCGATGTCGTTGACCTCCTGCACTGGCTCGTTGGGCAATGCACCGACATTCTTGATACCCAAGCGGGCGGGCTCATGCTGGCCGACCCGACGGGCCAGCTCCAGCTTGTGGCCTCAACGAGCGAAGAAGCTGAGTTGGTAGAAATCTTTCAACTCGCCGCAGGGGAGGGCCCATGCCTTGACTGTTTCCGGACGGGTACCCCGGTGACCGTCGGTAACATCAAAGTCGACGGGGGGCACTGGCCAACGTTTTCAACGGAGGCGCTTAAATTTGGCTTTCGATCCATTCATGCCACCCCGTTGCGCCTTCGCGGGCAGATCATCGGCACCATGAACCTGTTCAGCCATCACACCGGCGCACTCGCCTCAGAGGATATTGCTGTCGCGCAAGCGCTGGCCGATGTTGCCACGATCGGTATCTTGCAGGAACGCCACATTCGCAGCGCTAACGTCGTGGCTGAGCAGCTCCAACGCGCGCTCGATTCGAGGATTCTGATCGAGCAAGCCAAAGGCGTTCTCGCCACCACGATGAACACCACGATGAACGACGCCTTCGCAATCATGCGCAACTACGCCCGGAACCGGAACCTCCCCCTGCGTCAGGTAGCCGACGACGTCATCTTCCGACGGATCGACGTGCAAAACCGCAAGTCGTGAGACCGGTCATCCGCCGTTGACCTCGGGTACTCGAACGGGGATTGCATAACCGTTCCGTTGTGTCCCTGTGTGTGGCCTGACTCCCCAGTTCTGACCGTGGGAGCGTCGGCGTGAAGAGCCATTGTGTGACGGTCGGTGAGAACTGGCTTTCCGGGCGAACTGAAGCCCAACAAGGTCACTGACAGAATTCGTCTTGCGACCGAAGCCGTGCATGAAGATTCGGCCGATATCGAAGCAAGCGGTACCGCTCGCGGTGACGGCCTGCCGGTCAGCATAATC
>JAYTTG010000400.1:0-4492 GCA_043745175.1 Microbacteriaceae bacterium | reverse complement strand
ATGCGGAGTATGTCGCCGGAAAGTTGGCGATCCTCGACAGGTACAACCTTAAAGTCTGGGCGATCTCGAACCACCTGAAGGGGCAGGCCGTCTGTGATGACCCGATCGACCAGCGGCACCGTGACATCCTTCCCGATGTCGTCTGGGGCGATGGCACACCAGAGGGGGTGCGACGGCGCGCCGCGGAAGAGATGAAACACACCGCCCGACTAGCGGCGAAGCTTGGTGTGAGGACGGTGATCGGTTTCACCGGCTCGTCCATTTGGAAATACGTCGCGATGTTCCCCCCGGTTTCACAAGAGGCGATCGATGCCGGCTACGAGGATTTTGCCGACCGGTGGAATCCCATCCTCGATGTCTTCGACGAGGTGGGAGTGCGATTCGCCCATGAGGTTCATCCGAGCGAAATCGCGTTCGACTACTGGACCACCGTGCGCACGCTCGAGGTTATCGGCCACCGCGAGGCATTCGGTCTCAACTGGGATCCGAGTCATTTCATCTGGCAGGATCTCGACCCGGTGAGCTTCCTCTGGGACTTTAAAGACCGCATCTACCATGTGGACTGCAAAGACACGAAAAAGCGGATGTCGAACGGCCGCAACGGTCGGCTCGGTTCGCTTCTGGCCTGGGCCGATCCTCGCCGAGGCTGGGATTTCATTTCGACCGGTCACGGAGATGTACCGTGGGAAGACAGCTTCCGCATGCTCAACACAATCGGCTACGGGGGCCCTGTCTCGATCGAGTGGGAGGACGCCGGAATGGACCGCCTAATTGGTGCACCCGAAGCACTCGAATTCGTGAGAAGACTCAACTTCGACCAGCCGGATGCTGCATTCGACGCGGCGTTCAGCTCCCGCTGAATGACGCGGTTTGATCCGCCGCGGAGTGAGCGCGGGAATAGCAACGACGACGTGCGGCGACACAACCTGTCGGTGGTGCTTGGTCTTGTGCACCGCGAACGGAACCTCTCTCGAGCTCAGCTCACCCGCCAGACCGGACTCAACCGCTCGACCGTCGCCGCCCTGGTCGCCGAGCTTGTCGAGCGCGAGCTAGTCGTCGAAACTGAGCCAGACGCGACCAACAGCCGGGGGCGACCGAGTCCGATCGTTCGGCCGAATCCGCGAGTCGTCGCAATCTCCATCAACCCCGAGATCGACGCGATCTCGATCGGTGTAGTCGGTCTCGGCGGAACGGTCATCAAAAAGATCAGGTACATCACGGAACATTCGCCGTCCGTCGGTGAGGCGGTGAATATCAGCGCGGCGGTAATCGAGGCGATGAGATCGGAACTCGACTCCCGCTACCGCACGGTCGGGATCGGTGTCGCCGTGCCCGGCCAGGTGAGAGCCTCGGACGGTCTGGTGCGGATGGCCCCCCACCTCGGCTGGCAGGACGAGCCATTCGCGCGTCTCCTCCAGGACGCGACCGGGTTCGACGTGCTGGCTGACAACGACGCCCACCTCGGCGCCATGGCCGAGAGCACCTTCGGCGCCGGACGTGGGCTCTCCGATGTGATCTACGTGAACGGGGGGGCGAGCGGGATCGGCGGCGGAATTATCGCTGGTGGCGTGCCTCTCGGTGGGGTCACCGGTTATGCCGGCGAGATCGGGCACACTCTCGTCAACAGCGAGGGCATCGCCTGCCAGTGCGGGGCGATGGGGTGCCTGGAGACCGAGGTGCGCCGCGAGAACCTGCTTTCTGTCCTCAAGCTCGATAACGCCGACCCGGACGAACTGGAATCCGCCCTGTTAGCCTCCTCGTCGCCCTCCGTGCTCGCAGAGGTGCATCGCCAGCTCGACTTCCTCGCCATCGCACTGCGCAACTCCATCAACATGCTCAATCCGCAGCTCGTTATCGTCGGTGGCTTTCTCGCCTCAATCTATGCCGCCGCGCCCCAGTATCTCGAGGCGCAGCTTGCTCAGCAGCCACTACTCGCCTCCCGCGACGGCCTGCGGATCACCCGCGCCGAACTCGGATCCGACCTTCTCATCATCGGAGCGGGTGAACTTGCCTTTGAGGCGATCCTTGCCGACCCTGGCGCCTTTTCCTTCGGCCTGGTTTCGATACCAGCGATCGTGGAATAGCCCGGACGCATTGCCGTTAGGCTTGGAGACAGCTTTCACTCTCGACGGAAGTCAACCCCCTCCTGGCCATTCCCGTGGCACTCCGTTTGTCCCGCCTGCCCAGGAAGTATTCCTCAGTGACCACAACCGTCCATCCCGGAGACTCGCTTTCCCGGCGCCAGCGCCTCGTCTATGTGATCGTGCTCGGCGCGCTCACGGCGCTCGGCCCGTTCACGATTGACCTCTATTTGCCGGCGTTCCCGGCGCTGCAGCGCGATCTGAGGGTGACCCCGGCGATCATCCAGCTCACGCTCACCGCCACGACCATCGGGTTCGGTGTCGGCCAGCTGTTGGTCGGTCCGTGGAGCGACAAAGTCGGCCGGCGGATTCCGCTCATCGTTGCGAGCTCCGTGCACGTGGTCGCGAGCCTCGGGGTAGTTCTGTCACCTGATGTTGTCTGGCTCGGACTTTTCCGAGTGATGCAGGGAATGGGTGCCGCGGCCGGGGGAGTCGTAGCGATGGCCCTGGTTCGCGATCTTTTCGGCGGAGTTCCCCTGGTACGGATGCTGTCGAGACTCGCGCTCGTGAGTGGGCTCGCCCCCATCCTCGCGCCTGTCATCGGTTCCCAACTCCTGAGATTCGTCGATTGGCGCGGCATCTTCGTGTTCCTTACTGTCTACGGGGTTCTTGTAGTGTTCGCTGCGGTGTTTTTTATCGTGGAAACGCGCCCAGCGGCCCGCCGCGCCGATTCGGGGCACAGCACCGCTGGCGAACGGTACGGAGCAATCTTCAGGGACCGTATATTCGTGGGGGTGTCCATAATCGGAGCGATGAGTTTCTCCGGATTATTCGCCTACCTCTCGTCATCGTCGTTCCTTTTTCAAGAGGTCTACGGGCTGAACGCCCAGGAGTTCGGACTGCTCTTCGCCATCAATTCGCTCGGCATCGTCGCCGGCGTACAGGTGAGTTCGAGACTCGCACGCCGGATCGGGCCGCAGTGGATCCTCGCGTGCTCGACCGCGGTGCTCCTCGTCTCGTCGCTCACTATCGTGCTGCTCGACGCCTTACAGGTGGGCCTTCTCGGCATCCTGATCCCGCTCTGGTTCTTCATCACGGCGTGCGGATTCGGGTTCCCGCTTGTACAGGTGCTCGGACTGGTGAACCACGCAGGGGAAGCTGCGACCGCTGCATCCGTTCTCGGCGCCGTGAACTTCGGCCTCGCCGGGCTCATCTCGCCGATCGTTGGCCTGTTCGGCATCCACAACGCGGTACCGATGGGCACCGTGATGGCGGCTACGGCCACCGTATCGGTGTTCGCGCTGTGGTTCGTGGTGCGCCCGCGCACGGTACCGGCACTCGGACACTGATCCCGGTGTTGGGGCATGGATCCGACAACCTTGCACTCTCGCGCCAGGCGGCGTATTTTTCCTCGGTCTGGCAGGGCCCGGCGGGCTGGGAGATGTCGAGCACGATGTTTTTGGCTGTGTCGGCCAAGGATGGCTATCGACCGCGCTGGGTCGGGTGTCTCCACGGGCTGTATCTTGGCGTGACGCCGTCGACACTGTCGACACCGTCGCCACCGTCGCCTTCGACCGCAGAACTGCGGACCCGACTTCGTCACCGGTGGCCTCGACCCGTCGACGCTGAGGGAGGGAGAACTGCAACCTCAGCGGAAATCTCCCTCCATTGGGTGCGGATTGGCTAAAACTCCCTCTCGCGGGGAACGGCGGAGGGTAACTGGGGAAGGCGGTGGCTCCTGAAGTGAGGGCTCTGGATGACTGCGAGAGGCTGTGGTCTGTGACGCTGAGGGAGGGAAAACTGCAACCTCAGCGGAAATCTCCCTCCATTGGGTGCGGATTGGCTAAAACTCCCTCCCGCGGGGAACGGCGGAGGGTGACGGCGGAGCGGAACGCCGCGCGAAACGGCGGAGCGGAACGCCGCGCGAAACGCCGACGCCGAGGCTGACCCCGACGGCGACGCGGAACGGCGACGCCGGTGCCGACGGCGGAAGACGGTCGGTCGACGACTCCCCGAGGAACATTGCCGACAACGCGCGGCCCGCCGTGCACACTCGCGAACGGCCTCAACGGCCGCGCTAGCCTGTGGGAACACTGGGCCGCACCTTCCGCGCCGAACGACTCTGGGTACTGTGGGCGCGTGACCGTGCACCCTCCGAAGAAGAAGAAGAACGACGATGCCAGCTCGCCCGCCGCGCGGCAAGCTGCCCGCATCAGTCGACGCTGGCCGCTGGTGAGCGGCGGCATGGGCGTCTTGCTGGTCGCTGCGCTGGGGGCGATCATCGCCTATCGGGAAAACAATCTTCCGTTCTCCTTCGACCTCGCCTTTCTCGGGGAGCTCGTGGAGCACAGGTCTGCGTTCTGGAACGTGCCGGCCCTGCTGATGAACAACATCGGTGGCGGTATCATCGG
>JAYTTG010000399.1:0-4494 GCA_043745175.1 Microbacteriaceae bacterium | reverse complement strand
AGTCGTCGAGCAGGAGAACACCGCCAGGCATGAGCCGGTCGTACAGGTGCGCCAGCTCATGGGCTGTCGATTCGTACCAGTCCGTGTCCAGTCGAAGTATGGCAATGCGTTCTGGTGCCTTGCTGGGGATGGTCTGCTCGACCGGCCCCTTGATGAAATGCAGCTTCCCTTCCGGGTAGGGGACTTGACGGAAGCTCTCCTGCACATCCTCGAGGGAGGCATACGCCCATACGCGGGATGTCTTGTCGGAGGAGGCCAACAGGTCGGCCGCGGGTCGACCGTCGGTGCGCCGGTCCCGTGGACCGGGCGCGGTCATACCCTCATACGTGTCGAACAGGTACAGGTCGCGCTCGTGTGCGCCCGCAGCATCAAGCGCCCGGGCAATCGCGTGCATGCTCCCGCCGCGCCACACGCCGCATTCCACGACCGCCCCGGGGATCTTGTGCCGGGTGACGTAGCGAGCTGCCATGATCACCGCGTACAGCTTCTCGAAGCTCGTCATCGTGTACGGCTTCACCAGGCGGATGATCGCCGCGGCTTCCTCGTCGATATCCTGCGGAATCTTCGTCACCGAGGTCCCGCCGCCTTTGCCGGGGCGGGCACGCCGTACTTCGTACCCGGTCAGTTGGGAAAGAACACCATTGAGACGCTTCTGCACCGACATAGTCCACAAGTTACCGCACCGGGGGTGTTGGTGCGTGTGCGTGAGGGGAGAGTGTCCAGGATGGGGCGGGAACGATCGATCGATCGGGGGCGTGGAGGCACCGATGGACAATGACCTCGACCCCTGGCCACCGTACTTCAGGTGAGAACGGACGACTTCACCTCGGAACGACGATGGCTGCGGCACGCCCGCGAGGGTACCTGACAGCCAGTGGCGAGGCTGGAGACACTAGGAAAAGTCCCGTCGCGTTCGACCCGGCTGATGACGCCAATGATCAGACCAGGTTGGCGATCATGGGCGGTTGTGCCAGTCAAGTCGGGCGCAGTTTGATGTCGATCCCCAGCTGCGCCCCGACATCGCCTGCGGGACACACTGCCTGCGGGACACACTGCCTTGGCCCCGGCTATCCCCCTGTCGCTGCAGCCAGAATGATCGCCTGTTCGCCGGCAACCCAGGCGAGCATCGCGCACTTGACCCGCGCCACATAGCGGGACACCCCACCGAGGGCAACAGCATCGCCGAGCAGTTCTTCGTCGGGCTCGATCGTGCCACGTGACCGCATCGCCACGCGGAAGAGCTCGATGCGGGCGGCGAGATCGGTAGTTGTCAGACCCGGCGCGAGATCGGAGAAGAGCGATGCGGACGCCTGGGAGATAGCGCAGCCGTGACCCTCCCACCGAATGGCGCGGATGCGATCCGTTCCGGGCTCCAAGTGCAACTGCAGAGTGATCTCGTCGCCGCAGGTGGGATTGATCTGGTGCGATTCTCCGGCAGCGTGACTTTCAAGTCCACGACCGTGCGGGCGGCGCGACAGGTCGAGAATCACTTCCTGGTAGAGGGCTTCCATCGCGGAACTCACGCGCTCACTCCGAAGAATTTTGTTGCGTCGGAGAGCGCAGTGAGGAAGTCATTGATCTCGTCTTCGGTCGTGTACAAATATGCACTCGCCCTCGTCGACGAGGTGACGCCCAACCTGCGATGGAGGGGTTGAGTGCAGTGATGGCCGACACGTACCGCGATCGATCGGTCGTCGAGGAACTGGCCGATGTCGTGCGAGTGAACCCCTTCGACATCGAAGCTTGCCAGGCCGACTCGCGCCTGCCCGATACCCGGGCCGAGGACGGTCACCCCCGGTATCTCGTTCAGTCCGACAACAAGATGCTGCCCGAGAGTCGCTTCGTGCTGGGCGATGCGGTCGACTCCGATGTGGTCGAGGTAGTCGACGGCGCTCGCCAGCGCTATCGCCTGCGAAACGCGTTGGGTGCCGGCCTCGAACCGATGCGGGGACGGCAGATATTCGGCGCTGTCCATTGTGACGGTAGTGATCATCGATCCTCCAGTGAGGAATGGCGGCAATGCATTGAGCAGTTCGCTGCGGCCGAACAGTACGCCGATGCCGGTTGGACCGAGCATCTTGTGCCCCGAGAATGCTGCGAAGTCGACATCCAGGGCGGCAAAATCGAGCGGAAGATGCGGCGCAGACTGGCACGCGTCGAGAACCGCAAGAGCGCCGACCGAGTGTGCCAGAGCGATCAGTTCCTGCACGGGGTTGATGACGCCGAGCACGTTGGAGACGTGGGTGAAGGCGAGGATGCGCGTGCGCGAGGTGATGAGGCGAGCTGCCTCGTCCATGCGCAGCGTACCGTCTGCGGAAATCGGAATGAAGCGCAACACCGCTCCGGTTCTTGCCGCGAGTTCCTGCCACGGCACCAGATTAGCGTGGTGTTCCATTTCGGTGACGACGATCTCGTCACCGGGTGCGAGGCGAAATCGCTCCGCTGCCGTTCCACCGCGGCCGGCGGTCGCGTTACCGATCGCATAGGCGACGAGATTCAGTGCCTCGGTGGCATTGGAGGTCCAGACGATCTCGTCTTCACGCGCACCGACAAAACGAGCGACCGTGGCCCGCGCATCCTCGAAACGCTCGGTCGCGAGCGCAGCCAGTGTGTGGGCTCCGCGATGGACCGCAGCGTTCTCGCGCTCGTAATACTCGCGTTCGGCCTCGATGACAGACCGAGGTTTCTGGGATGTCGCGCCCGAATCGAGGTAGACGAGGGGGCGCCCATTCACCTCGCGATCAAGGATGGGAAAATCGGCCCGGAGGGCGGCGATCTCCGCAGGGGTGAGCGTGCGTGGCGATGTTTGCGCGGGGAAGGTTGGCATGATGATGGCCTCAAATTTCTGTACCATTCCATGCTAACCGCGTGCTGTCGGGCGAATGAAAATGTGGGCTCTTTGCCCGGCGGGGGGAAAAAGAACGGCGCTGACATCCCTCCGAGGACGGCCCGGGCCGGTGGCTGGCCAGGAGCGGTGATCCGTTCTCGATAGTGACTGAACGGTAGAGCATATTTCGTGGTCTCGTGTAACGGATCCGCCGAGATCAGCGGGTTTCCGTATTTGAGATCGAATCCCGTCGATTCGATGCTCGTCGCAGAGCCATTCCATACCGACAGGCTCGCCTGGAACCGACGTGGGGTAGTCGCCGCGGATGCTCGTGCGGGGCAGAAATCGCCGCCCGTGTCGATGCCGAGCATCTCCCATTAGCAGGGGCCGTTGCACGTGCCGATGATGCACTGAAGACGCCCACTGCAGCCCTGGTCGACCGTCGCCTTCCGCCACCCGCACCGGGTCGAGCAGGGCAACACTGTCCAGTGGTCCTCGGGCAGGCGGTGCAGGCCGATGGCGAGTCATCGATTCCCTATGCAGTTCTCACCGAAATTTCCCGCGCTGCTGCGTCGCGATAGTTTCCGTTGACAGAAGTACCCAAGGTCAGCCGGCGCGACCGATAGGCCGGGTTCGCACTGCGGCCGTCGCTATTTCAGTGACTGGTGCGGCGCGGTGAAGGCGATCGAGTTCGCGGCGACTCCGACCAGTCCGAGGTTCACCCTCAGCATCGTCGGGGGCAGTT
Organism: Microbacteriaceae bacterium; assembly: GCA_043745175.1. Classification (GTDB taxonomy): domain Bacteria; phylum Actinomycetota; class Actinomycetes; order Actinomycetales; family Microbacteriaceae; genus Lacisediminihabitans. The sequence continues at coordinate 922 of JAYTTG010000399.1, read as the reverse complement.
CGTTTTCCGGCGGAGGCGTTGCCGCCCCGAGCGTGAAAGCCGTGCCGTCGAGCAGGGTGGCCGTGAGCGAGTCGAGGTAGACCTTCACGGTGCCGCGAAGCTGCATCCGCGTCGCATTGGTCACTAGTGATGGCCCGGTGGCCTTCCGCACATCGAGCAAGAAGTCTTCCACCGTCACCCCGTCGGCGACGATCTTGAGAGCGGTGGTGCGTGTGCCGTCCGCTAACGGCACCGTGACGACGCTCACGGAATGCAGGCCCGAGATCGAGATCGAGGAGCCGCCGAGTTGGGCAGCCGGTAGCGTGAATGTCGGGGCTTCGGTATCCGGCACTCCGACAACCGTTGCGGCGGGCGCTGGCGGAGCGGAGCCGATTCCGCCGGGGATCGGGAAGGCCGGGAGCGTCGGAATCGGCCCGGGCGTCCAAGTCGGAGTCGGTGGCGGGGACGGCTGTCCCGAATCGCACTGCATCAGCAGTGGGATGCACACGCCAGCGACGGGAACCCGCGCCGCGCCGATACCCGACAGCGCCACGATGAGCACTGCGGCCAAGGCGAGCGTGCCCGGTGCTCCGGCGGTGCGACGGCGCGACGCACGTCGTGTCGGGCCGGTCAGGATCGGCCCGACACTAAAGGGGCCGGCTCCGCCGGGGCGGGACCGGCAGCATCTTCGGCCGGATCTTGGCTCGTGACGGGGGCGGTCTGCTTCGGCATCCACGCGACGATCAGGATGCCGCCGATCGCGCCGAGCAACATCCCGATGAAGAAGCCGCCGAGATTTACGCCGATTAGGGAGTAGACCGACAGCACGAGCACGATCACGCCATAAAAGATGCGGTGCACCGGCATGAGCATCGCGAGGATGCCGAGCAGGACCATCAGAACGGGGATGATCGTGGCCTGCAGTCCCTCGATTCCGACCTGA
>JAYTTG010000398.1:0-4505 GCA_043745175.1 Microbacteriaceae bacterium | reverse complement strand
AATAGCCGATTCGGAAGCGGCTGCATGTGTTATCAGATCCGTGCCACGGCACCCAGAACTCGTGGCGCGATGCTGCCGACCAGCAATGCGGCGGCCGTAGGAATCAGGAGCGCGATGGGTAAAGTCGACGCGCCCGCGACGAACCCGATCAGGGCCGGTCCGATCAGTCCCCGCCGTAGCCAATCGCGGTTACCGAGGACAGTGTTCGCTCGGCTCCGGAAAGCACTGCAATTGTGCTGACAACGATGGGCCAGACCAACGCCATGCCCGCACCTGCCAGGGACCAGCCTGCGATGTCGGATCCAACTCGGGTTCCAATTGGTGCGTTGAGAACCCCGGCAAGAAGGACGAGGCCAAAGCCGAGGCTGGCGACCCCTCCAGCGAGCCTCATCGTTCTTGTCGCGCCTAATCGACTGCAAAGGGCATCCCCGAGAAATCGAACGCCCGTCATCGTTGCAAAAAACACTGCGTACACAAGTGAGCCGGTTGCCGCGTCGGCTCCAAGCACGCGAATCGCGTGAACGCCGGCCCAGTCGGCGTTAACAGCCTGGCCGGGCATTGCCCGCAGACCTCCGAATCGACGGACTATCAGGCCACATTATGCCTAGCCGAAGACGACTCGGCGCGCTACGCTGCTGCCAGCAATTGTTCGCATTCACTCCACTAAAAGGAAGAAGGCGCGACCATGTCGGCTGCCATCGAAGAATCTCCCTCGTCTGTGATCCACGATGATGCCGGCGGACCGGCAAGCTCGCTGGGGATGTCGGGTCACGGTGCTCTGGATACGGTGCATCGAGAGCTCGAGCGTCATACCCTCGACGGCCCCGGAGCCATCGATCCGCTGCTGACCTACCGGGATGCCCTCCTCGGTCGATACATCATCGACCGGCCGATCTTCACGCTGGCCTGGCCGTCGAGTCTCTACATTCCCGCGGATGCAGACCCGGCGAAGTACTGGATCACCGCACCGCCTGCCGATCACCGCTATCGCTACCGGTGGACCGATCCGCAGCCGACCGCCAGCAGCGCGTCAGAGAAGACCGGGCACCTGTTCAGCTGGACCAACGTGTCGGGGTTGAACCCGAGCTACACCGGTGCTGCGGGTGTCGGCGTGCGGATCGTGCCGACGAACTCGCTCTCGACGGTGCGAGTCAGTGCCGACGTCGATCTGGTGGCCGAGAGCCGCTGGTGGTATCTCGTTGGTTCGTCCGCCGGTTTCGCAAACTTCTCCTACCGCGGCACCGTCTACATTTCGGGCTGGGAAATCAGCCCGGTGACCGGGCAATGGGAGTTGCTGAGACCGTTCGGGTCTCGGGTGCTCTTCCAGTATCGCGAGAGCGGGCAAGGAGGAACCGCGATACGCAGCGACCACCACGCCTTCGACGATCTCTCTGTGCGGCTGCAACTTCAGGGCGGCCACACCTACGGCATCGGGGTCTCGTTCGAGGTGGAGGTCGGATTCGACTGTCATGACCGCAATGACAAGCCATATCAGAAGCAGCCCGGCGACGACATCAAGCTCTGGGCATCGATGACCGGCGAGGTATCGAGCATCAGCGTCTCCACCGAGACGGTGTGGATCCCCTGACGGCATGCTCGAGAGCGGGAGGGACGCGGCCTCCTCTCGATGCGCGACCGGCTAGCTCTCCACGTAGGCCGCGAGGTGCTTGCCGGTGAGGGTGGATCGCCCGGCGACGAGTGCTGCAGGGGTGCCCTCGAACACGATGAGCCCGCCGTCGTGGCTAGCTCCCGGACCGAGATCGATGATCCAGTCGGCGTGGGCCATGACCGCCTGATGGTGCTCGACGACAATGACCGATTTGCCCGAATCCACCAGGCGATTCAGAAGGACGAGCAGCTGCTCGACATCGGCGAGGCGTAGACCGGTGGTCGGCTCGTCGAGCACGTAGACGTCACCCTTCTCGGCCATGTGGATGGCGAGTTTGAGCCGCTGCCGTTCGCCACCGGACAGAGTGGTGAGCGGGGCTGGCCGAGGCTGAGATATCCCAGCCCCACGTCGACGAGGCGATGAAGGATGCCGAGCGTCGCCGGTGTTCGCCCCTCACCGCTGGCGAAGAAGTCTTCGGCCTCGGCCGACGACATCGCGAGCACCTCGCTGATGTCGCGCCCGCCAAGGTGATAGGAGGGAAGACCCCCACAGCGACGTCAAAATCCCAGTGAGCCCGTAAGAGGCGGTTATGGCGAGGTGAATCGCCCTGGGTTCCGTTCCTAGGTGTTCTCTTGGGAAGCGGTCGCTTCGAAGAATGATTCGAGATTAGCGTAGTGCGCTTGTTCGGCTCCGGTCGGGGTGCGGTAGTCGAGCTCAGAGTGGAGGCGCTGGTTGTTCCACCACCACACCCATTCCAGCGTCGCGAGTTCGACTTGCTCGACGGTGCGCCACGGCCCGCGAGCGCGGATCAGCTCGGTCTTGCAGAGCGCGTTGATGGCCTCAGCCATCGCATTGTCATAGGAGTCGCCGACCGTCCCGGTCGAGGGAATCACGCCGAGTTCCGCGATTCGGTCCGTGTAGACCATGGCCATGTAGTTGGAGCCGTGATCGGAGTGGTGGGTGAGTCCGGTCAGGTCGCCGCCGGCGTCAAAAGCCGCCATGTCTAGTGCTTGCAACGGCAAGATGTCCGTTTTCAGCGTTGACGCGACGTTCCATCCGACGATGCGCCGCGAAAAGACATCGGTGACAAACGCGACATAAGCGAAGCCCTGCCAGGTGCGCACATAGGTGACGTCCACGACCCAAAGTTTGCGGGGTGCGTCGGCGCGGAAGTGCCGCTTCACGAGATCGGTGGGTCGCGCACCAGCTGGATCGGATTTCGTGGTGAACACCCGTTTGCCGCGTTTGACACCGCGCAGCCCGAACGAGCGCATGAGTCGCCCCGTCTGGTCACGGCCGATTCCCCACCCCTGCCGCCCCAGCAGCCGATGCATTTTCCGCACTCCATAGACGCCATAGTTCTCGGCATGCAGGCGCGCGATCTCAGTACCGATCAGTTGATCCGACAATGTCCTGGCGGATGCCGGTCGGCTCTTCGCCGCCCGGTATCCGCGCACGGTGACGAATCCCACCTCAGCTGCTCGCATCGTGCGGCAGACGAGCTCGACCCCGAAGCGATCCTTCATCACATCGATGAAGGCGATCATTTCGACGAGGGGCGGCCGAGCTCGGTGGCGAAAAACACGCTCGCAGACCGCAGGATCTCGTTCGCTCTCTCCAACTCGACGATCTGTATCTTCAACCGTTTGATCTCCAGCTGCGCCTCCGACGTCGTCCCGGGGCCTTTGCCGGCATCAATATCGCCGCGCTTCTTCCACAATCGCAGTGTCTCAGGATTCACTCCGAGACGGCCTGCGACATGGTTGGCCGCAGCGAAATCCGACGCGTGATCAGGTCGTGCTTCAGCAAGCATCCGAAGAGCACGTTCACGAAACTCGGCCGGGTAAGGGTTCGACATTGTTCAATCCTCCAAAAGGAAAGCGCAGAACGAAACCCAGGGCGATTGAGACTCTCCGCCTACCGCAGCGCGGACAACGCGGGTAAGCCGGAGCGTCTCCGCGCCAACGTTTGGGCGGGTGCTTCACGGACCCAAGGATGACCGTCCGCAAGCCGGACGGTCAACGGACGGCTTTTCCGGCCATCGCAAGAGCGTGCCTGAGGCCACTTTTCGCCCAGTTCGGCCGCCCGTCAGACGAACCGTGAACGGGACACTGGTCAGGTGATTACTGAACACGCCCTGTTGCCAGTCATCCCCGGCAGAGAAGAGGGCCCTGAAAATGTGTTGACAAACAGGATGATGTCACAGCGAGGGGATCGCGGCGACCGCATCATGGTTGTAGCTAGTTCCCTCGTCGGAAAAGAGGGAACGAGACGGCGGACGGCTCTCGAGCTTCTTCAGTGCCGACCGAAAGTCGTTCAGGAGTAGATCGGCCATGTCGATGCTCAGCCCGTGACGCACGATGATGCGCTGCACCGTCACGTCCTGTTGATTGGGCGGCAAGGTGTAAGCGGGAACGAGCCAGCCCCGGGTTCTTAACTCTTCGGCCAGGTCGAACAGGTCAAACGGTGTCTTGGGATCTGCAAGCTTCCAGGTCACTGCGGGGATGCCCTTGCGTGGGTCGCCACTGAATATCATCTCGAATAGTCCGAGGTCTTCCAGGCCCTGCGCAAGATATTTCGCCACGGCATAGTTTGCTGCCTGCACCCGCCTGTAGCCCTCCCGACCCAGTCGGACGAAGTTGTAATAGGACGATACAACCTGGCCGCCGGGGCGCGAGAAATTCAGGGTGAAGCTCGGCATCTGACCGCCGAGATAGTTGACGTTAAAGATCAGTTCTTCCGGCAGGTCGGATGCTTCCCGCCACAGCGCCCAACCACTACCCAAGGGAGCTAGCCCGGTCTTGTGGCCCGACACGTTCAGGGATTTGACCCGGGCGATCCGAAAATCCCAGACGATGTCCGGCGCGCAGAACGGTGCAACGAAGCCTCCGCTTGC
>JAYTTG010000397.1:0-17109 GCA_043745175.1 Microbacteriaceae bacterium | reverse complement strand
AAAGGATAACGTATCGGGGCTCAATTAAATTTCCCATTGACCGGTCGGAGCCCAGAGGGGCCGGGCGTAGCCTTCGACCATGACCCACACTCTGACTGATGTCGCCGTGCCTGATCTCTCCGGGGTGCTCGCGGTCGTCACCGGTGCAAACAGTGGTCTCGGCTTCGCACTCACCTCTCGTCTCGCCGCGGCCGGAGCCGAAGTGGTGCTCGCAGTTCGCAACTGGGGCAAGGGTGAAGAGGCGGTCGCCCGCATCCGGGTGGAGATTCCGACGGCACGACTTCGGATGCTTCCCCTCGATCTCTCCTCGCTCGACAACATCGCACGCTTCGCGGCGATGCTGACCGCCGAGAGCCGGCCCCTCGACCTGCTGATCAACAACGCCGGGGTAATGATGCCGCCGAAGCGGGGCACGACCCAGGATGGCTTCGAGCTGCAGTTCGGCAGCAATTATCTCGGTCATTTCGCGTTGACCGCCCATCTTCTGCCCCTGCTGCGCGCGGCGAAGGCGCCCCGCGTGGTGTCGCTCAGCAGCCTCCTCGCCCGTGCCGGACGATTCGACTGGAATGACCTGCAGGGCGAGAACCAGTACAGTCCCCCGCGCGCCTACGGACTCTCCAAGCTGTCGATGCTCGTGTTTGGCCGCGAGCTTCAGCGGCAGAGCGCGGCGGCCGGATGGGGCATCCGCAGTTACGCGGCCCACCCCGGTTCCACACTCACCAACCTGCAGGTGACGGGCCCGCAATCCGGCGGCACAGGTGGTGGTGCAGTGGCAACCTACCTGAAGCTGACCTCAAAAATCCCGTGGCTCTGGCAGCAGGCACCGCAGGGCATCCTGCCCGCCCTGTACGCCGCCACGAGCAGGGACGCCGTTGGCGGCAGCTACTACGGACCGGGCGGATTCTTCGAGCTCACCGGCCCTCCGAAATTCGCTGTCGTGCCACGACGCGCGCTGTCAGAATCGGATGCCTCCCGCCTGTGGACCGTCTCTGAAGAGCTCACCGGGGTTTCGTTCTCCGGCTGACTCACTCCAGTGTGTAGTGGTCAGCCGCGCGCGGAATCCCGCTGCGGAGCTGCCGTACCCGCCTTCGCGCTCCCCTTCGGCGGCAATAGCGTGTTCGCCTCTTCCAGCGACATCCCGTTCGTCTCGGGGATGAAACGGGAGACGAACAGGAACGACAGCAACGCGAACGCGGCATACAGGCCATAGGTGAGCACAAGCGAGACGGCGGCGAGCGGAGGGAACGATACCGTCACGAGGAAGTTGGCGATCCATTGCGCTGCCGCGGCAACACCGAGGGCGCGGGCCCGAATGCGGGTGGGGAAAATCTCGCCGAGCAGCACCCAGACCACCGGACCCCAAGATGCCCCAAAACTCACGACGAAGATGTTGGCGGCGATGAGGGCGATGGGTCCCCACGCTCCCGGGAGTGAGGGCGCTCCCTTCACGAGATCCGCCTGGCTGAAGGCGATGGCCATGGTCGCAAGCGACAGGGTCATACCGGCCGATCCGACGAGCAGAATGGGGCGGCGGCCCACCCTGTCGACGAGCGCGATCGCGACGAACGTCACCGCGATGTTGGTGACCGCGGTGATCACTGAAATGGTGAAGGAGTCTTTCTCCTGGAAGCCGACAGACTTCCAGAGCGTGGTCGAGTAGTAGAAGATCACGTTGATACCGACGAACTGCTGGAACACCGACAGGATGATGCCGATCCAGACGATCGGTTTGAGGCCGAAGCGATCGCCACGCAGCGCGCCCTTCTTCGATCCCTCCACATCCGTCTTGATCGCGTCACGCATGTCACGGATGGCTCGCTCCACGTCGTCGTCAGGCCAGATGCGCGCGAAGATCGTCCTCACCTCGTCATCGCGCTTTTTCAGAACGAGGAAGCGGGGAGACTCGGGAAGAAAGAAAGCGATCGCGCCGTAGATGACGGCCGGCACGATGCCGGCGAGAAACATCCAGCGCCAGGCTTCAAGCCCCAGCCAGAAGGTAGCGCTCGCGGTGCCGGCGGCGTTGGCGAAAATCGTATCTGAGAGAAGGGCAGCAAAGATTCCGAGGGTGATGGCGAGCTGCTGCAGGGAGGCGAGGCGACCACGAAGTTGGCGCGGTGAGATCTCGGCGATGTAAGCCGGAGCGATCACCGAAGCGATTCCGATGCCGAGTCCGCCGACGAGACGCCAGACCACGAGATCCCACACGCCGATCGAGAAACCGCACCCGATCGCGCTGGCGAGGAAGAGGATCGCGCCGACGATCATCGCCGGGATTCGTCCGAATCGGTCGGCGAGACGCCCGGCGAGGTAGGCACCCACCGCGCAGCCGATCAGGGCACTGGCTACGGCAAAACCGGTAAGGGATGCGGAGAGGGAAAACTGTTTTCGCACGGCATCGACCGCGCCGTTGACCACCGACGAATCGAAGCCGAAGAGGAAGCCACCGACCGCGCCGGCCATCGCGAGAGCGACGACTTTCACAGTGGTGCGGGGACTGGAGGTATCTGCCATCACGGACCTTTGATCGAAAACCGAGCGCTCCATTTCACCCTACGCTCGTCCCTCACGGCGATTTCGTGGGCTGCCAGGCAGCGCGGGCAGGGGTACCCGGGGGAAAGTCAGTGCCAGGGGCCAGCCAACACCAAACGCACTTCAGGGAAGACGTGTGTCTCTGACAAAGCGACAGAGAGCGACAGAACGACCGGGGATGAGGGTGAACCGGGCGTGGTCCTCTGAAATCGATTGACTCGGTCACCCGACTGACTTTGGCAGATGGTCGACCGCTGTTAACTTCTTCTCTACATGCGACTGCAAAACTGACAGCATGATCGCGATCACACTCATGATCCGTCCCCACGACTCCTCACTCTGGCTGGAACTCGTGCGGCACCGCTTTCGTCGCTTCGAATCCGTCGCACTGGGAGGTGACCAACTGCTCGTCTGGATTCCGGCAGTCGGCTCACTGCTCCTCACAGAATCCGCCACATCACTCGAGTTCCAGGCCGTTGTCGGTTCGAGCGAGACCGCAATGCTGCTGCGGGCGCATATAACAAGCGAGGTCTCCGCAGCAGTGCCGGAGAGTCTCTGCGGCGAGCGAGTGTCACTGGCATGGTCTTCACACCGGGTCGTCATCCCGCCTGTGTCGAACCGACTGGCCGCCGTCACAGTGCGCACCACACCGGGCGACGATGCGGTCGACTGAGTCCCCGGGGACACGACCCTCGATCGCCTGGGTCGCATCTCCGCTCCAGCGGGTGCCCGCCCTCGTCGACACGCTCGTCGGTCGCACCGGTCGCACCGGTCGCACCGGTCCACCGATCGCCGGGCCGGGCAATCGAGTTCTGCTTGGCAGCGCGTTGCCGACCGACGCTCGGCCACCTGCTCTCGGGAACCGGCAGCATCATCCGCACCCGAGTCCCCCCGCGCAAAGTGATCCGCTGAATCCATGAATCACTCGGCTATGAATCGCTCGGCTATGAATCACTCGGCAGTGAATCACTCACAGTGGTTTCTCGTGGAGGCCGCTGGAGTCTGCCGCTGGAATATCCGTCACCAGGTAACCGGCGAACTCGCCGGAACGATCGTGCGCACCCCCGCCGGTTACGTGCTCAAGGACGATCGGGAGCATACGATTGGCCGCTTCCCCACCCAGGAGCACGCAGTCGAGGGACTCTACGAGTTCGTCTGACCGGCGGGGCTCGCGCCCCGTTCCCAGGAGGCTTCGCGGAGAAGCAATCGACCGGGAGTGGACCGGGCAGGTCGAATGCCGCGCGTTGACTCCCTAGCGTTGACTCCAGATCCTGTGGAGTGCAGACTGTGGGCATGTCCTCCTCCTCATCGGATGCCGCGGCCGGAAAACTCGTGGACCGCCTCGCCATCCGGTTTCCGAGAGCGACTCGCGAGCACATCGTGACGACAGTCGCGGAAGAGTACGAATTCTTTTCAGACAGCCGCATCCGCACCTACATCCCGAATCTGGTCGAGCGCGCGGCTCGCTCCCGCCTCCAGCATGAGGTTGTGCGGCTTCTCCCAGCCGGTTAGAACACGAGCGCGTCCATCGCCCGCGATCACCGTGCACTCCATTGCCTCAACAATCGATGTGTCAAGATGCGGTCCTGCTCTCAGAGGGTTGCCGTCGTTTGAGCGAACAGCAGGCGACCAACAGCTGGACATCGTTGGTTGACGACCGGCGAACGGATGCCCCAGACTCGACCAATGGATCAATTGCAGGAGCACCAGGGTATCGCCAAGGTCGTGGACCATCTCACTGAGCAGTTTCCCGCCCTCGGCCGCATCCGAGTCGAACAGGTGGTCAACGAGGCCCACAGACTGCTCAGGGGAAATCCAATTCGTGACTACGTGCCGGTGCTCGTGCAGCGCACCGCGAAAGATCGCCTGAGGCGCATAATGGCGGGTGAACCCGCGCCCCTCCCGGCCGTCTGAGCCTTCATCCATCCCTTTCCACACTTTCGGGCCCCTTCCACACTGTCGGGGGAGTACTGCAGACTGTCAGAAGGCTTGCGCCACGGACGATGGTCTCAACCGTCCGGCATCCGCTCCACCCTGCTCCGTCAACAGCACCGATGATCTGTACCGTCCCACTGACCTGCATCTCCTGATCCATCCCTCCGGGCACCGCGGCCCAAGCACCTTTTCCGGTGCGCAATCAGCCCCCACCAACGACTACTTTTCTTCGACGGGAATCCCATGACCAGCACCGTCTCCGCCCCCATCGATGAACTACCTCACGATCACGCCGCCCGACTGGGGGCACGCAATCGCCTGGTGATTTTCCTTCTGCTCATTTCGGTGTTCGTAATGATCCTCAATGAGACGATCATGGGCGTCGCGCTGCCGACTCTCACCACAGATCTCGGCATCACCCCGAGCGCCGCCCAGTGGTTGACCGCAGCCTTTCTGCTCACCATGGCCGTGGTCATTCCCGTCACCGGTTTCCTGCTTCAGCGCTTTAACACCCGACCGCTGTTCATCGCTGCGATGGGCCTTTTCAGTCTTGGCACTCTGATCGCCGCCGTCGCACCCGGATTCGAGATCCTGCTGCTCGCGCGAATCGTGCAGGCCAGTGGAACGGCCATCATGTTTCCTCTGCTGATGACCACAGTGATGAACCTCGTTCCCGCGGCAACCCGAGGACAGATGATGGGCAATATCTCGATCGTGATCTCGGTGGCTCCGGCAATCGGCCCGACCATCTCCGGTCTCATTCTCAGTGTGCTCGACTGGCGATTCATGTTCATCCTCGTGTTACCGATCGCACTCGCCGCGCTCGCCGTCGGTGCACGCCTCATCGCCAACGTCACCGAACCGCGGCCCACGCGTATCGATGTGCCCTCGGTGATTCTCTCCGCGCTGGGATTCGGCGGCGTCGTCTTCGGTCTCAGCAACCTCGGTACGGCCACCACTCCGCTCGAAAGCTGGCTGCCCCTCACCATCGGCGTCATCGCCCTGATGCTCTTTGTGCTTCGTCAGATACGACTCCAGCGCCGCGACCGGGCACTGCTCGACCTTCGCACCTTTATTTCACGGGACTTCACCTTCTCGATCGTGATGTTCGCGATCAGCATGATGACCATGTTCGGCACCATCGTGCTGCTGCCGTTCTATCTCGTGAGTGTGCTGCACGTACCGGTCATCACCGTCGGCCTCCTGCTGCTGCCCGGCGGGCTCATCATGGGACTTCTCGCACCCTTTGTCGGACGCATCTACGACAGGGCCGGGCCGACCGTGTTGCTCATCGTGGGCTCGAGCATCGTGAGCGCCGACCTCTGGGCGATGACAATGCTCGATGAGAACAGCTCCTTTCTCTGGGTGCTCGCGGCCCATGTGGCGCTGAGCATCGGCCTCGCATTGCTCTTCACCCCGCTGTTCACCGCGAGCCTCGGATCGCTCAAGCCCGAGCTTTATTCCCACGGCAGTGCGATCGTCGGCACCGTGCAGCAGCTCGCCGGAGCAGCCGGTACCGCCCTCTTCGTGACGGTGATGTCCGCCCAGGCTGCGACTCTCACGGCCTCGGGAGCGTCAAACGAGTCGGCGACCGCTGCGGGCATCCGAATCGCGTTCACCTACGGCGCTGTCATCTCACTCTTCGCTATTCCCGCGGCCTTCTTCGTGCGCAAGCAGGACAGCTCCACACCGGCGGATGCAGCGGAGTTGGTCGCCACCCACTGATCACCGTCAGCACTACATCGCCGCCATCCTCGGATACAGTACTCACAGAACCACGAGGAGCAGAGACACAGCATGGGCAGTCTGGTGTACGGAAATTCGAGCATCGAAGTGGCCTTCGACGACCGGGCTCTCATGCATCTTCAGATTGTGATCACCAACAAACTGCGTCGCAACGAGAGCTTCATTTTCACCTGGGTGAATGCGCCGGAGTTGGGCAGTGGACGCAGCACGATCTGGCTCGATCCCAGCAGCACTCTCTACTACCGCTATTCGGGCAGTCGCATCCCGAGCATCAATCGGGGATGGGTCGAAATGTTAATGCTCTCGGCCAACAGTGCGAGCGGTCTTTTTTTCACGCCGGAACCACCGGTACACGGGATCGCCTCATGACGGGGGATGTGCGCAGCGTCACTCACGTTTCGCACCGGATCGCAAGTGCCCGCCAAAGCGCCGTGACGAAAGTGCACACTGAAAAATGATAATCGCCGCAAGCACTGCGCCCTGGAATGCGACACTCAGCCAGCCTCAGTACCTCCTTTCGCTTTACTTCCTGGTGGTTGCGGGCCTTGCTCTCTTCGCCGGATTCCTGCGAACCTGGACTACCCGCAACGAGGTGGGCTCCCGCTATCGCAATGCCGTGGTCGCCCGACTGAGCGTCATGATCGTCGCCAGCCTGAGCTACTTTTTTATTGTCGTGGAATTCCTGCGTGGCTACGACGCCACCGGTCGGGGTCATCACCCCAACACCGAAGCAATCTTGGCCTTCGTACCGAGGTACATGGACTGGTCAATCACGGTGCCCCTGCTCACCGTCGAACTTCTCGCCGTCTGCGCCATCATGGGCGCCGCCGCCCGGCGTGCACAGTGGCTGGCCGGAGGCGGCGCCTTTCTCATGATCTTCACCGGATTCCTCGGTGCGTTCATCATCGGAGGGGGCGAAGACACCACGCAACTGGTTCTGTGGGGCGCGATCAGTTGCGTGTTCTGGATCTTCACCACAGTTGTCCTGATCCGGCGCGTGCAGGCCTCCACCGCGCACCTGACCGCGGAGTCGGCCGCATTGCTGCGCCAGGCCGCAGGCCTTCTTCTCGGGGGCTGGGCCGTCTATCCGCTCATTTACCTCATTCAGATCTTCGCCTCCGGAGGCGGCTGGACCACCACGATGCAGATCGCGCTGTGCATAACCGACGTCATGGTGAAAATTGGCTTCGGAAGCCTGATCCATCGCGTGGCCAAGCTGCGAACCGCCGAAGACGTGCGCGCCGGCGACGACGTACACCCCGAATCCATTTGGATTTCGTCCATCAAACAGTCGGATGCTGGCGCGGCACGCGAAGTGTACCTAGCCGAGGGAGCAATGATCCACCCCCGACGGGTCAGGCCCCCTTCGGCCGGTGCCGTCGCTGCCGCTGGCACTGCCGAAGACGACCTGTCCGGCCTCGACGACTGAGCGTGATCAGAAGATTCGAACCGCCACCTCCGCCGGTGCGGCGAGAAGTGCCTCGATCTCGTCGTCGAGCTTGACGAGGGTCAGCGACGCGCCAGCCATGTCGAGTGAGGTGCAGTATTCGCCGACATAGTTACGCCCGACGGTGATGCCCCGCGCTTCGAGTTTCTCGTGCGCGATACCGTAGAGCAGGTAGAGCTCGCTGATTGGTGTGCCCCCCAGCCCGTTGATCATGAGCGCAACCCTGTCACCTGCGGCAAAGGGGAGGTCTGGCACGATCGCGTCGAGAAGCACGTCAACCAGATTATTGGCCGGGGACCACTTCGCACGCTCACGGCCGGGTTCCCCATGGATTCCCACCCCGATCTCGATCTCATCATCGGCCAGGTCGAACAGCGGCGAACCCTTGGACGGCGGCGTGCAGGCCGTGAGCGCGATCCCCATGGTTCGGGTCACCGAATTCACCTTCTCCCCGATTCGCACCAATTCGTCGAGGTCGGCACCATCTTCCGCCGCCGCCCCGACAGCCTTCATCACGAAGAAGTTGCCGGCCACGCCACGGCGACCGACCGTATAGGTGGAGTCTTTCACCGAGACATCATCATCGATGAACAGTGTGCGAACGAGAACACCGTCGGCCTCGCTCATCTCCCGCGCCATGTCGAAGGCCATGCGGTCCCCGGTGTAGTTGTTCACCAGAAGCAGCACTCCCTTGGGGGAGGCAAGGAGTTTTGTGGTCGCATAGACGTAGTCCATCGGCGGGGCCGCGAACACGTCACCGGGGCAGGCTCCGTCGAGCATTCCCTTGCCCACCGTCATCACATGGGCCGGCTCGTGACCCGATCCGGACCCCTGAATGATGGTCACCTTGTCAGGCCTCGGCGAATCGACGCGGTGGATGAGGTTGTACTCCGGAACATAGCGCAGGGTGTCAGGATTCGCGAGGGCGATTCCCTTGAGCATTTCCGGCACGAACTGTTGCGGATCATTGATGAACTTCTTCATGGGGTCTCCTTCGACTCAGGTGATGGTACTAATGGTGATGGTGGTCTCAGCTTTTCCAGGTCTCAGCAAGCTGCTCCGCGAGTACGGCGATCGCGATGGCCCCCGCGTCAGGGGATCCAATGCTGCGCTCTCCGCTGTAGCTGGCTCGGCCACGAAGCGCTTTCAGTGAGCTTGTGGCCTCCGCCGCGGTCCGGGCGGCTGCCGCGAGCTTCTGCATACTGAGTCCGCCGGAATCCCCCTGGAGCACGGATGCTTCGAGCGCATCGATGGCGGGAACGAGAGCGTCAAGCAGGGTCTTGTCCCCGACATCCGAATTGCCGCGCTTCTTAATGCCCTCAATGCTGGTGCGAAGGGCTGCGACCACGTCGGCGCCCGATACCGAATCAATCCCCTTGAGCGCGGTGCCGGCTCGCATGAACGCGGTACCCCAGATCGGACCAGAGGTCCCCCCGATGCGGCTGGAGATCACGAGGGCGATCTTGAGAAGAAAGGTACCCGAATCCTCCCTGTCATACTCGTCCCAGTGCGCGATCACCTGCTCGAAACCCCGCGCAAGGGAGTAGCCGAAATCGCCGTCGCCGACGACCGAGTCCAGATCGCCGAAGTACTTCTCATTCTCGAGGCAGGTCTGGGCGATGCTGCGCACAACGAATTCTGTCGTGTCGAGGCTGGTGCTCATGAGGGGTTCCTTACTGGATCGGTCGCGAGGATCACATCGAAGTCCGCAATAGTCACCCAGGCGCCCGGACGAACCTCCGCGGCATCGTGGAGCACCGTGGTGATCTCACCCCCGGGATCACCGAGCGATGAGATGACGAGGTCGGCACCCGTGAAGTCCTCGTCGCGGGTATAGCTGCTCACTGTCACAACGGTCGGCAATCCCGCGGCCACAGCCGCGCGAAGACCGTTGGCGCTGTCCTCGACCACTACAGCCTCACCGGACGTGATGTCCAGCTCTCTCAGGGCGAGGAGGTAGATGTCGGGAGCTGGCTTCTTGGCTGCCACGATATCGCCCGCGAACACCCGGAAGACCGCTGCAGTATCGGCTCCAACGGCATGATCGAGCACCGCACGCACCGAAGTTTCCGCCGAAGTCGAGGCGACAGCGAGTCCGTAGCCTGCTCCGATGGCCTCGTTGACCAGTCGCGCGATTCCCGGACGGGCTGGCATCCGTCCCTCTGCGACCAGGGCGGTGTAGATCTCGGTCTTGCGTCGATGCCATTTCGCGATCAGGTCTTCCTGGGACCGGGCATCGGTGGGCAGGCCTGCCGCAGCGACGAAGCCAGGCGTGAACAGGCTCGCCATGCGCTCCTTACCCCCACCGATGAGGACCCGTGACGCGTACTCCTCGTCACTCCACTGCACAGGCAGATCGAACTCCCGGAATGTTTGGTTGAAGGCCGGCAAATGTCCGTAGCGCTCGGTGTCGGCGAGTACGCCGTCGCAGTCGAAAATCAGGGTCGGCACGTCACCACGCCTGTCCCGCGCTGCCGAACGTGCGAGCGAGGTCAGCGGTCATCCTGGTGACATCGGAACCCACTGCTCGGAACAGCGTCGGTGGATCCCACTTCTCGGCCGCCTCCGCTTTTCGCAGATTTTCCAGCGAGGACTTCATGAACAGCTCTTTCAGGGCGGTGGAGATATTGACCTTCGCACATCCCCGGGAGATGAGGTCGCGGAACTGGTCGTCGGTCATGCCGCTTCCGCCGTGAAGGGCAATCGGGATTGGCTCTGCGGCAACAAGATCGCTCACCCGTTCAAAGTCGAGCACTGGTGTGCTGCGGTACACGCCGTGGGCGTTTCCGATGGAGGGAGCAAAAACGTCGACCCCCGAGCGCCGGATGAAGTCGAGTGAGATCTCCAGCGACTGTCGCTTGGCCTCATCGTCCGACCCATGTCCGTCTTCGACACCGGTGATGGCTTCGATTTCCCCCTCGACGTGAGCCCCAAACTGGCGTGCTTCGGCTACAACCTCGATCGTCTGGCGCAGATTCTCTTCCACCGGTAGCTCGGATGCGTCGAAGAGCACGGAGTTCCAGCCAAGAGCCAGGCATTCGGTAATGACGGATCGGTCCGGGCAATGGTCGAGGTGCAGGGTGACCGGCACCTCGATACCCGCCGTCATGCTCGACCAGAGTGAATACAGAACTGGCGCACCGATTGACCGAACGGTCTTCACCGAGGTCTGAATGATCACCGGCGAGTTTGCCTCGACCGCACCGGCGAGCACATGCTCCAGAGTGAGATCGTTCAGGATGTTTATCGCCGGCACGCCGTACCGGTGCGAAAACGCACGATCGACGATCTCTGTGAGTGGAACAACCGCCATTATGACCTCCGATATCTTCGACACTCCAGAACGTACGTGTGGTGATCGTCGAACGATATGGGGGGTTTCCCTACCCCGCTCGGTGGCTAGCCGCGCTCGACCAGCACGGACGCTGCCCACGACGCCAATTCCGTGCGATTGCGAGCACCCGTCTTACGCAGGATGGTTCCGACATGCTTCTCGACGGTCTTCGCTGAGATACCCAGCTCGGACGCGATGCGTTTGTCTGGCCAGCCGGTCTCCACCAGCAGGCTCACTTCTCGCTCTCGTGCGGTGAGCGCTGCATCCGGCAGCGGTGCTCGAGTAACGAAAAGGCGAGAATTCGCAATCGCCACAGCAGCGTGAATCGCGAAGAGCTCGAGCAGCCGGGTGTCGTTGCCGTCGAACGTCCGATCCGCGTCGTGTCCAAAAACAATGCAGGCTCCGATAATGACGGAACCGAGTCGAATCGGAACCCCGACCACTGCTCGGGAGCATCGCACATCGTCGGGATGAATGTGCCCACCCGGCACTGCGGAATAGCGGCCGAAGGTGACTGCTCCGTCCGCCCGAACGACAGCCCCGGTGACACCCTCGTCGAGGGGAAAGACTTCACCCGAGCGGCATCCGACATCGAGATCCACTTCCTTGCGGTAGACCTGCCTCAGCTCGTCGATGGTGCAGATCGACCCGCTCTCGCAGCCGAGCAAGAGCACCGCATTGCGCAGGATTCTCTCGAGGAGCGGCGCCAACGCGAATTCACCGGCAAGATCATTGGCAAGTGCGGCGAGCACGGCCAGTTGCCCGCTCACCTCGCCCCCAGCGACTTGACCGCGCAGCTCAAGGGACGCGACTGCCGAGCGTTTCATCATTCATCCTCAGTGCGGCGCAACGGTGCACAGCGCGTTTCCATCTTCTCCCCGAATGATCGCGTTCGCGAGCACAGGATCCATTTTGGCAGCAATGTCAAATGTGAGTTCCCGGGTGCTCTCGTTAGGGTTGAGGTCGGCCTCCACACCAAAACGAGGGACGTTTTTCGACCAGGAAACGTGCGAGGTGCTGTTCATGCGGGATTAACTCCAGAGTCATTCGACTCAGATCGCGTTCTCCCACAATCAGCGGGACCATGCTGATCATGCTCAATCTGCGGAGCGATGACGGCGGCGAAGAGCTGGCGGATGTCGCCGCCGGCTCCATGGTGGAGAACGACTTTCTCCGACCCGCAGACTAGTTTCGCGGGGTACCGGCAGTCGACGCGACTCCTCCGATGCGATACCCCGCACCCTTGTGCTCAGTTGGCAGGCGGTCACCACGTCCATGCAGCTTGTGGCGGAGAGTTCCTTTCACGTATTCCTCGGGATAGGCACCACGGGCGCGCAGTACCGGAACCACGTGGTCGACGACATCCTCGAAGGTGCCCGGTGTGATCGCGTAGGCGAGATTGAAACCGTCGACGTCGGTCTCGGCGACCCACTCCTGTAACTGGTCGGCGATCTCTTCTCCCGAACCGATGATGAACGGCCCGAGGCCGCCGATGGCGCCGAGACGGGCGATGTCGCGTACCTTCCATTCGCTGCCGTCCTCGTTAGCGGCCTGGAAGTTCGCGACCGTCGACTGGATGGCATTGCTCTTCACATTGCCGATCGGCTCATCGAGGTCGTATTGCGAGAGGTCGATTCCCATCCAGCCCGACATGAAGACGAGCGCACCCTCTTCACTCGCGTACTGCAGGTAATCCACGTATTTCGCCTGCGCGAGCTCCGGCGTCGCGTCGGTGATAATCGTGAGCAGGGTATAGATCTTTGCCGAATAGCGATCGCGACCGGCAGCCTCGAGCGCATCTCGGATGCGCCCCACCGTCGCCTTGAGACCCGCCTTGGTTGACGATGCGACAAAGATCGCCTCCGCATTGCCCGCCGCGAACGCGATACCGCGCGGGCTTGCTCCGGCCTGGTAGATCACCGGCGTTCGTTGCGGTGAGGGCTCAGAGAGATGGATGCCTGGAACCGTGAAATTCTTGCCGGAGTGCCCGATGCCGTGCACTTTGCTCGGGTCGGTGAAGACACCGGTCTCGCGGTTGCGCTGCACCGCGTCATCCTCCCAGGATCCCTCCCACAGCTTGTAAAGCACCTCGAGATACTCGTCGGCGACGTCGTAACGGTCGTCATGCTCGAGCTGGTCATCGTGTCCCATGTTGCGCGCCGCAGACGGGAGGTAACCGGTGACGACGTTCCAGCCCACCCGACCGTTCGTGAGGTGGTCGAGCGTGGACATCCGCCTCGCGAAGGGATAAGGATGCTCGTAGGCGGTGCCCGCCGTGATGCCGAAGCCGAGGTTGTCGGTGACCAGCGCCATTGCCGACACCAAAAGCACGGGATCATTCACCGGCACCTGGGCGCCGTGACGGATCGCTGCCTCGTTCGATCCGCCGTAGACGTCGTAGGTGCCGAGCACATCCGCGATAAAAATCCCGTCGAAGGTGCCACGCTCGAGGAGCTTCGCGAGTTCCGTCCAGTAGTGGAGGTCCTTGTACCGATAGGACTGGTCATCGGGATGACGCCACATGCCGGACGACTGGTGGGCGACGCAGTTCATGTCGAACGCGTTGAAGCGGATTTGTCTGGCCATGAGTCCATCGTGACCGATCCCGGCGACGCCCGCGCCTCCGGACGACGCGGGGCGTCACATCCCGAAACAGTACGGGCAGCGCGAGCCATTTCACCCCTACGCTCGCCGAGTCACCTTCCCCACCACCCCGTCCACTGGAGACCCTGCATGATCCGCATCGAACAACTCACCAAAGTCTTCGGGCACGGCGCCCAGGATATCCTCGTGCTCGATCGCCTGGACTTCAGTATCGAGGCGCGGGAGATTTTCGCGGTGGTCGGCCCGAGTGGTGCGGGAAAGAGCACGCTTGCCCAGTGCGTGAGCCTTCTCGAACGACCGACCTCGGGATCCGTGGTTGTCAACGGTGAGAACCTGTCTCGACTCACCGAGCGAGAACTGCGGGTCGCGCGTCGACGCATCGGCACGATCTTCCAGTCCGATGGACTATTCGCTCGACGCACCGCCGCCGCCAACATCGCTCTTCCCCTCGAGTACCTCGGCGTTACGCGGTCTGAGGCGAAGCGGCGGGTCGGCGAACTGCTCGACCGCGTGGGACTGAGTGGGAAGGCCAGCCGGTATCCGCACCAGCTCTCCGGCGGGCAGCGCCAGCGGGTAGGAATCGCTCGGGCGCTGGCGCTGCGCCCGACCGTGTTGCTCTCGGACGAGGCGACCTCCGGCCTCGACCCAGAGGCGACGGCCTCGATCATCGCGCTCCTCAGGGAACTCCGCGATGAGCTCGACCTGTCCATTCTCTTCATCACCCATGAAATGGACACCGTGCTCCAGGTGGCCGATTCGGTCGCCCGCCTCGATCACGGTCACATCGTCGAATCGGGACGACTCGTCGACCTGCTGAGTGACCCGGCATCGCACCTCGGACGTTCCCTCCAACCCCGTCGGAGACACCAGCCCTGCCTCGGATCACGCGTCTGGCATGTGACCTACGGATTGTCGCCGGTGCCGACCGACTGGGTGACCCGACTCTCGGCCCAACTCGGTTCAGGAGTCTCACTTCTCGGCGCGTCGATCGAGAGCGTGCGGGGGTCGACCGTCGGCCACGCGACCGTTGCCGTCGACGGCATCGATCCCGCTCGGGTATCTGCCGCACTGATGGAGCTCGGGCTCCACTCCCACCATGAGGAAGACGCCGTGACAACCCGACTCGAGGATGTCGCATGAGCACACTCGCGTCGGTGCCCTCTCTTCCTGCCAACGCCTCCATCCCGCTCGGCGACATCCCGGCCCTCGTCTTCCCTGCACTGGGCGACACCCTGGTGATGGTCGGACTCGTCATGGCGATCGTGGTGGTCGTGGGAATTCCGCTCGGGTCGATCGTGCACAATCTCGCTCCCGGCGGTCTGTTCGAGAGCCGTGTGCCGCACACCGTGCTCGGCTGGGTGGTGAGCATCGGCCGCTCGCTGCCCTTTCTCATCCTCATGGCCGCGATCGTGCCGTTCACGCGATTCATCACCGGCACGAATATCGGCATCCCGGCGGCCATTGTGCCCATGTCGATTGCGGGCATCGCCTTCTTCACTCGAATCGTCGAAAACTCCCTTCGCAGCGTTCCCCCATCACTCACCCGGGTGGCCAGGGCGTCCGGGGCATCCCCGGTGCAGATCATCCGCACTGCCCAGTTGGGCGAAGCAGTGCCGTCGATCATCGGCGGCCTCACCATCAATACGATCGCGATGATCGAGTACTCGGCGATCGCCGGCACCATCGGCGCCGGTGGAATCGGCTACGTGGCGGTCACCTACGGATATGAGCGCTTCGACAACGGCGTGATGCTCGCCACGATCATCATCCTGGTCGCTCTTGTCGCCCTCGTGCAATTCATCGGGGACACGCTCGTGAGACTCACCACCCCGCAGGCCACCCGCCCCAAATTCTTCTCTCGCCGTGTCCTTGCCACCACCAATCCTGGAGATCATTGATGAGCACGCCCACCCCATCCCCCGCTGACAGTCGCGTGCCCGACCACGGCTTCGAACTCACCACGCGCCGTCGCTGGCCCTGGATTACCGGGGCCAGCGTCGTGGTCCTCGGAATCGCCGCGGCGATCGTTGTACCGCAACTCGCACCGGCGAAGTCTGCGGCCGAGGTCGCCGGAGCTACCCTCGTGGTCGCGACGGCCGAGGGCAACGCGGCCGAGCAGTCGCTCGTGAATTTCGTCGCGAAGAAGGTGGCGCCAAAATACGGTCTCTCACTCGTCTTCAAGGGACTCTCCGACAGCAACACGATCAATCGTGCGGTGAGTACGGGCGAGGTCGCCGGCACCATCTACCAGCACAAGCTCTGGCTGAGTCAGGTGCTCGAGGCCAATCCCGACTTCGCCGAGACGGCCGCCGCGCCGGTGTTCCGCTGGGGCTTTGGGCTGTGGAGCGACAAATGGAAGTCGGTGAAGGACATCCCGGATGGCGCAACCATCTCGCTGTACTCGGATCCAGCCAATGAAGCGCAGGGGCTCTGGGTGCTCGAACGGGCCGGGCTCATCACCTTCTCATCCGGAGTGGAGAAGGCGAAGGCGACGCAAGCCGACATCGCCACTAACCCGAAGCACCTCACCTTCGCGCTCCTCGACTTCGGTGCCCAGTCCCGCGCCCTTCCCGACCTTGACGCCGCTGTGGGCTACACCGAGTACTACCTTGCCGCGAAAATCCCGGTCGAGAAGGAGATCTACGCACCGCCGGCTCCCGATGAGTTCGCGGGACAGCTGACAATCGGCACGAAGTATGCGCGGTCCGCGAACATCAAAAAGCTTGTCGCCGCATTCACCGACCCCGCCGTGCAGAAGTTCCTTGCCTCTGACCCCTCGGTCAAGGGAATCCTGCTCCCCCTCGACGCACGATGACCGCACGATAACCGCCACCGCACGAGATCAGGAGAACATGATGACCCTCACCACATCGACGGGAATTTCGATCGATAACCGCTGGAAAGACACCCCTCAACCCTCGGATGCCGCGGAGTGGATAGCGCGCGCGGAGGACGTCGCCACTATCCTCGCGACGGATTCTGTGGAGCGCGACAACGCGAACCAAACGCCCTTCGCCGAGGTGCAGCTACTCAAGGACTCTGGGTTGGTGACGCTTCTCGGCCCGGTCGCACAGGGGGGTGGCGGCCAGAGTTGGGATACCGCCTACCGCGTCATCCGCGCCGTGGCCCGTGGTGACGGGTCCATTGGACAGCTCATCGGTTATCACTATCTCTGGGCCTGGGCCGCCCGGCTCGTCGCTACCGAGGACCAGATCGCAGCGGTCGAAGAGCTCTACACGACCGGAAACCTCCTGTTTGGTGGGGCGGTCAATCCGCGGGACAGCGATCTCACAGTGATCGAGGATGGCGACGAACTGGTATTCAGCGGTCACAAATCCTTCTCAACCGGGGGCCGGGTCTCCGACCTGACCGTGCTTGAGGGGATTCTCGAGGGCACCGACACCCACATCTTCGCGATCGTGCCCACAGACCAGCCCGGGATCGTCTTCGCCGACGACTGGGACAACCTGGGCCAGCGACTCACCGAATCGGGTTCCGTAGACATCATCGATGT
>JAYTTG010000396.1:0-4520 GCA_043745175.1 Microbacteriaceae bacterium | reverse complement strand
CACGCAGGCCGCCGTGAGTCGGCACAACCCCCGTCACGGGAACATTGCGGCGGGAAACACTGCGGCGGGGAACTTGGCGGTCGGGATATCCCCTCGTGGAGGGGATACGCCTTCGTGGAGGGAGTCATAACCCCCGCCGGGATGCGCGCAGGCCGCCGTCAGTCGGCATAACCCCCGCCGCGGGGAAAATGGCGGTGGGGAACTCGGCCACGGGGAACTCCGCCGCGGTAACCATTGCAGCGGGGAACTCGGCCACGGGGAACACTGCCGCGAGCAACACTGCCACGAGGAGAACTCCGCTAGCGTGGCACCTTCAGCCACGACATCCCGCGCAGCTCGAGACAGATGCTGTCGGGCTCCTCGACGACCACCATGAGCACGTCGTCGCACCGGCCGCACCGCACGACATAGCCGGTGGGATCGGGGTAGACCGTGGCGCGAGCGAGTTCCGACACGTCGCCGCAACCGAGACAGCGTGCGGTCGCCATCGTGAGATCCGCCGAGAACAGCTCAGAGAGCGGCCCGGCGAGAGAGTTACCGTCGACGGGTTCGGGCATCAGGCCCCTCCGAATCGTTCGGTTTTGACCCGCTGCGGGTCGTGGCCGAGTGCCACGAGATCTGTCGCGACGGTCTCGACGAACCCCGTGGGTCCGCAGACAAACACGGCCGGGGAGAGGGATGACGCGAAGGTGGATGTCGCGAGGTCGGCAAGTGAGATGCGCGCAGCCGGCCGTGGCCAGCCGTCCGGCACCCGGCGGGTATACAGCCAGGTGACGTCGAGGAGCGGAGTGGGTGTCTCCAGCTCTGAGCGGAAGAATGCGTCATCCGGAGTCCGCACCGAATAGAGCAGTCGGAAGGGCGCGGTACTGGCGGAATCGGTGTGGGAGCGGATCATCGCTATCAGGGGCACGATTCCGGAGCCTCCGCCGATCAGCTGCACCGGCTCGGTCTGCGTCGGCTTCCACACAAACCAGCCGCCGAGCGGACCGCGAAGCTCGAACTCGTCCCCGGGGAGCAGGTCATCGACGAGGTAGGGGGAGACCTCGCCGGTGGGGAAGCGGTCGACGGCGAGCTCGACCCGGTCGCTGTCTCCTGCCGACGCGATCGAGTAGGAGCGCACGGCCTGGTAGCCGTCTGGCGCGGTCAGGCGCACATCGGCGTGCTGGCCGGCGAGGTTGCCTCCCCAGCCCGGAACGTCGAGCACGATGCTGCGGCCGGTGGGGGTTTCGGTGTGAGTCGAGACGACGACGCCGACGTGCCAGAGGCCGATCCGGTGGGGTGGTGCATCCCGGGTTTCACGTTCTGAGATCACGAGCCGGTCACCAATAGCGCTGCTCGAGCCAGGGGTCGCCATACATGTTGTAGCCGTTCTGCTCCCAGAATCCTGGTTCGTCGGAGGGCATCATCGTCAGCGAGCGGATCCACTTCGCGCTCTTCCAGAAGTACAGGTGGGGGATCAGCAGCCGCGCCGGCCCTCCGTGCTCGGGATCGAGTGGCTCGCCGTCGAATTCGAAGGCGACCCAGGCCTTGCCGCCCAGCAGGTCCTCCAGAGGCAGATTTGTTGTGTAGCCGCCATAAGAGTGGGCCATTACATATTCGTCACTTGTCTCGACGCCAGCGAACAGGGTGTCGAGGGAGACCCCACGCCAGCTGGTACCGAACTTCGACCAGCGGGTGACGCAGTGGATGTCCGTGTCGATGCGTTCAATCGGCAGGGCGTGTAGCTCATCCCAGCTCCAGGTATGGAGCGTGGCGTCATCAGTGCGGATGCTGAACGACCAGTCCGTTGTGCCGATATCGGGGGTGGGGCCGGCCGACAGCACAGGGAAGTCTGTGGTGAGGTACTGCCCGGGAGGAAGCTCCGGAGTGTGTTCGCGACTACGGCCGGTGAAACCGCGAGAGATGACAGCCATGAGATGCTCCTTCGGTTGGATCCAGCCTATCGATCGTTACTGCTCGCGGTCGAGGCCGCCCATGCGCTCAAGCACCGCGTGCACCAGCTCGATCTCGGCATCCGGGGTGATGTGGTGGTTGAGGTAGATGCCCTCCAGCCAGAGCAGCACCTCCTCGCGTTCGAGGCCGACGGCCGACCAGTCGACGCCGGTTTCGGCGGACGTGACGGGCTCGCCGGAGACCGGGTCGAGCCAGGCGCGGGCGATGGCGCGATCGGGGATTGCGCCATCCACCGGATTCCAGAGCAGTGCGATCGGATGGTTCTCGCCGTCGACATGGTCCTGGTTCACCGTGCCCGAACCGAGCCAGGGCAGGGTGAGGATCTCGCCCTCGATCTCTACCTCGATGAGGTCGAGCTGCGCGGGCTCGGTTTCGCAGACGTAGAGGGGAAAGCCCTCCTCATGCCACGCGGCAGCCTCTTCGATGTCTTCCATTAGCTCGGGCATCCGCTCGAAGAAATTCGCGGCGAGAGCGGTGGACCACCTCAGCAGCACGACCGTGTCGGCGTCATTCCATGGGCTGTTCTCGCTCGCGTCACCATCCGGTCCGTGAAAGTGGTGCTCAGCCCCGGACGCGCCGAGATCGAGATGCAGCTGTCCGTCGTCGAATCCGACGTAGAGCGAGACCAGCTTTTCATCGTCCTGCCATTCGGCGAAAATCTCGGGCTCTCGCAGCGCCGTCGGAAGCTCGATCTTCGCCGCACGCTTGTCGCCGAGGTCGAACACCGCCTGGAAAATGGAGTTCGGCAGTCGCAGCGTTTCATCGGGCATGGGTCAACTCTTCCATGTCGGACGCTGGCCCGTGCGCCCCTGGTCTCGGATCCCCCGCCGAAGGAAAGGGCAGGACTTGTCACAGCACCGGCTGGTGTGCTCGTATGGGCGACCGCGTCGCCGAAATGCCGATGCCAGGGCG
Source organism: Microbacteriaceae bacterium (assembly GCA_043745175.1). GTDB lineage: Bacteria > Actinomycetota > Actinomycetes > Actinomycetales > Microbacteriaceae > Lacisediminihabitans. Next base: position 1,655 of record JAYTTG010000396.1, on the reverse strand, counting down.
TGCACGACCCCGGCGCCGTGGCTCTCGATGGCGGTGATGGGATATTGCGGGCGGTGCGCAGAATTCGCCCCGACGCCGTCACGTAGGCTGGATCTATGACGTCACTCGCGCTCGGCATCCCCGGGATCCGGCGCGACCCCGCTCGCCTTCCGCCGACCGTCGGGCGTTCGGATGATGCGGGACTGCTCGACCGGTTTGGCCGCACGGCACGCGACCTGCGTATCTCGATAACCGAAAAGTGCTCATTGCGCTGCACCTACTGCATGCCGGAACAGGGGCTTCCGGCGATCGCTCGCGATGACCTGCTTACGGCCACGGAGATCGCTCGTCTTGTCGGCATCGCCGTGCGCGATCTCGGAGTGCAGGACGTCCGTTTTACCGGTGGAGAGCCACTGATGCGGGTGGATCTGGCGGAGATTATCCGTAAATCGTCAGCCGTCGCGGGGCTCCCGGGAGGCGGCACCGCGTCGATCTCGATGACGACGAATGCTATCGGGCTCGATCACCGCATCCTCGAGCTGGTGGAGGCGGGCCTCACCCGCATCAACATCTCCCTCGATACCGTGGACCGGGACCATTTCGCCCGCCTCACTCGGCGTGACCGGCTGCCCTCGGTCTTCGCCGGCATCCAGGCGGCTAAAGATGCCGGACTCACGCCGCTCAAGATCAACGCCGTGCTCATGCGCGACACGCTCGCGGGTGCGGCGGACCTGCTGGAGTGGTCCCTCGCAAACGGTGTGCGCTTGCGTTTCATCGAGCAGATGCCGCTGGACGCCGACGAAGCGTGGGCTCGCGACAACATGGTGGATGCTGCGGAGCTGCTCGATGTGCTCGGCGCGCGCTTCGCCCTGAGTCGGCCGCACCGTGAAGATCCCTCCGCTCCCGCCGAAGAATGGATTGTCGACGGCTATCACGTCGCCGGCAGCCCGGCCACCGTAGGTATCATCGCCTCGGTGACGCGCTCGTTCTGTGGGGCCTGCGACCGCACTCGTGTCACGGCCGAAGGAACCGTGCGCTCCTGTTTGTTCGGCGACGACGAGACCGACCTGCGGGCACTGTTGCGGAACGGTTCTGAGGATGCAACGATCGCGCAGTGGTGGCGGGCCGCCCAGTGGGGCAAACAGGCGGGGCACGGGATGGACCGGGCAGACTTCGTGCGTCCTCAGCGCAGCATGGGTGCTATCGGTGGCTGAATTGACTGGGTTTACGCAGGGGCGCGAGGTTGTCGTGCGTTACTTCGCCTCGGCTGCGGAGGCTGCGGGACGGGACGAGGAGCTGCTTCCCGCCGTCGCGACGGTGGGGCAGTTGCGAGCGCTGCTTGTGCTCCAGTACGGCGACGCGATGGCCCGGGTACTGGCTTCCGGATCTTTCCTCGTCGACGGGGTAGTCAGTCGTGATGATCGCCATAGCGTTGGTACTCGCGTGGATGTGCTGCCGCCCTTCGCCGGAGGCTGAGCAGCCCAGCCGACGAACCCGGCAGGCACCGCGAGACCCGGCGGGGGCAGTGCGAGACCCGGCGAGGGCAGTGCGACGGCAAACGGGGAGACGAGGGGCGTGAGCGGTGCGTGCCACAACGTGCACGCCCCGCACGATGAGCCCCGACAGGGCGATTACGCCGTTTACCCGGTCGGAGACCGGCATGTGGCGATCCGTCC
>JAYTTG010000395.1:0-4550 GCA_043745175.1 Microbacteriaceae bacterium | reverse complement strand
AATATCGCTGGAACCTGACAAGGGGCACCCGACATGGCACGCGATCTTTCCGAGGTGCGGTTTCTCACGGTTGCCGAAGTCGCCGACATGATGCGGGTGTCGAAGATGACGGTCTATCGTCTCGTGCATTCGGGCGAGTTGCCCGCCATCCGTTTCGGTCGCTCGTTCCGTGTTCCGGAATCCGCTGTCGTCGCGGCCATCGACACGCACATCTCTGACGTCGGGTAGCGCGTGCACGGTTGTTTCAGCAATGAGCGCGGCCGGTCCTACGCCGTTGCGGGGGACACGACCGTCAGCGGCGGTGCCACTGCGTCCCGGCGGGAGTTATGACTCCCGCCGGGAGGCGTAATCGCCGCCGTGCCCGGGATGGCTTTGAGCGCGTTGGATGATCATGTCGCCCGCGCCCAAGGACCAGGGTCGACAGGATGCTCGCCGGTCGGCCGGTCGGCCGGTCGGCCGGTTAGCGGGGCGACAGCCGGGCGGCTAAGATAACCCGAGGTAATTTTCCGTGGTTCTGATCGGACCCGGTCGTCTTCCGAACAACAGTTGAGGTCTTAATGGGTTCCGTAATCAAGAAGCGGCGCAAGCGCATGGCGAAGAAGAAGCACCGCAAGCTGCTTCGCAAGACTCGTCACCAGCGTCGTAACAAGAAGTAGGGCCACGCCACGGGGAGCGCACACGCGTGACCTGGAAATGTGGACTGAGTCGCCCTGAACGCCAGGCCTAATCGGCCTGGCGTTTTGGGTTGGATGACGCGTCGGCTTCCGGCCGCGCCGCTCGAGCATCGCGGCGCACCCGTTTCACCGTGGCCCGGATGCTCGCGGGATCAAGTCGCATGATGGGCCAGCCGTGCGTACGTGCGTGGGCCGCAAGGGTGGCATCCGGATTCACCACGACGCGGTTGCCCACCAGCTCCAGCAGCGGGATGTCGTTGCGGGAGTCCGAATAGGCCCAACAGTCCGCGAGGTCTGCTCCCAGAGATGCGGCGAGCTCCTTCGCTGCAACGGCCTTGCGCGCGCCATGCAGTACCGGCCCGTCGAACTCCCCGGTGAGCTTGCCTCCCTCTGACCGCAGCATCGTACCGAGGGCCCCGGTGAGGCCGAGCCGCCGGGCGATCACGGCGGCGATGTCGACCGGGGTCGCGGTGATGAGCCAGACCTCGTGTCCTTTACGCAGATGTTCGCGTGCCAATTCGACGGTCTCCGGCCAGAGCCGCGACTCGATCTCCCGCACGTAGACGTCGTCCGCGAGATTCGTGAGTTCGTCCGCTGGCAGGCCTTTTGCCAAGCCGAGGGCTCGTTCCTGTGCTCTCGCGAAGTGCTTGACATTCTCTCCGACCGCCACGAATCGCAGTTGTTGCCAGCCAAAGGTGAGGAGGTCGCGCACTCCGACATGTCCCCGCTTCCAGGCGGCACGGCTCACATGGAACGCGCTCGCTCCGTGGAGCAGCGTGTTGTCAACGTCGAAGAACGCCACGATCTTTCGGGACGCCGGTCCGGTGTCTGAGCCTGGCATGTCGCTCCATGTTACGCGGGAGTTCCGAACCATCGGCCGCATGGCCCCGCGCAACGCCGATACTGTTGAATCGTGTCCACAGCAGCCATCACCCTCATCGGCAAACCGGGCTGCCACCTGTGCGATGTCGCCCGCGAGACGATCGGCACGGTGGTCGGGCAACTCTCGTCCGAGGTATCCGCTCCCGCCATCACGGTCGAGGAGCTCTCGATCTTCGACGACCCGGCACTGCTCGCGCGGTACGCAGACGAGATCCCCGTTGTGCTCATCAATGGACGCGTGCACAACATCTGGCGCGTCGACCCCGATCGGCTGCGCGCCGCCCTACTGGAGGTCTAGAGAATGCTCAAACATGTCGTGACCTGGAAGATCGCGGATGCCGCCAGCCCGGAGGGCCGAAAGCAGATCGCGTCGATCGCCGCGGGTCTCGAATCGCTCGTGGGCGTCGTGCCGTCGATTCGTGCGCTCAGCGTAGGGCCGAGCGTAGTGACCGGTCCTAACCACTGGGATCTTGGCCTGGTCGTGGACTTCGACGATGAGGCCGGTCTCGAGGCCTACCAGGTGCATCCGGAGCACCAGAAGGTCGCAGCGCACATCCGCTCGCTCGTCAGCGAGCAGGCCGCGGTGGACTTCTTGGTGTAGTCACCCGTGTCAGCGGTTCTTGGCCGCCGCTTCCGCTTCGGCGCGAGACTCGTAGACAGGTTCGTCGAGCACATAGACGAGTTCTTCGTTGGGGGCCACGAGCAGCAGGTCGGTCTCTTCATCGGCGGACTGGAAATCTGCCGACACCAAGAGCTCGTTGTTGAGATGCACCGTGAGGATGCCGCTGCCGGTCTCGAGCGAGGTTACCTCGAGCGCGCTCACCGGCTTGCCGCCGGCCCGTTCGAGCAGGGCCGAGATCGCGGCTCCCACGCCCGTCCCCGCGGCGAGAAAAGCCTTCTCATCGATGACCGTGTAGTCGTAACGAGTACGCACGGTGAAGGTGAGCTCGTCCGCGTCGTCTTGCCCGTCGTCTTCCTCGTCATCGTAGAGTTCGTCGAGCGCTTCGCCATACGCGCCCACCGCCTCCCAGAGCTCACGATCGATCTCGACGGCCGCGTCATCCTGGTCCGAGCCGGCGGCAAGTAGCGCGATGTGAGTCTCGAGGATCACCTGCAGATCGCGACCTGCCTCGATGGCGGCCTTGCGGGGGTCGGAGGAGTCCTTATTCATGGACGTTACGGTACCAGTGACCGGCCACCACGGCACGGATGCCGGGATCTCGAATACGATCTCGAGGCCCGCGTCCGCCGAGCATCCTCACGGGAATCCTGCAGCACCGCAAAACGTAGAATAAGAGGGTGCCTGCAACCCTGATTCACCTCGTCCGGCACGGAGAGGTCTACAACCCGGGGGGCATCCTTTACGGCCGGATGCCTGGCTTCCATCTTTCGGAGCTCGGGCAGCGGATGGCAGCGGCCGCAGCTGGCGAGCTGGCCGGGCATCCCATCACCGGCCTGTATGCCAGCCCACTGCAGCGCGCGCAGGAATCCGCTGCTCCCTGGAGTGCGAGGTTCGGGCTGGACATTGTTACCGATGACCGCCTGATCGAGCCGACCAATCGCTTCGAGGGAGAAAAGTTCGAGTTTGGCCCCGCCGTTCTCACCAAGCCCCGTGTATGGCGCTGGGTGATCAACCCCTGGAAGCCGAGCTGGGGTGAGCCCTATGTGAGCGTGATCCATCGCATGATGTCGGCGATCGGTGATGCATGGAATGCCGCGGACGGCGGCGAGGTCGTCATGGTGAGCCATCAGATGCCCATCGTGATGGTGCAGCGATTCGTCGCCGGAGCCAAGCCGTTCCATGACCCGCGTCAGCGCCGCTGCCATCTGTCGAGCATCACGACCCTTCAGAAGGACGGCGACGCCTTCGTCGAGGTCGGATACCAGGACCCCGCGGCCGAGCTGCTGGCCGGATCGATCGACACGGGTGCCGTGTGAGAGCGCGCATCATCCTGGCGCTGATCGCCATCCCCCTCATGAGCGTGCTCGCGCTCAGCGGCTGCGCAAGCGACTCTCTCGCGCAGGATTACGGCAGTGGCGGGTCTAACTACACCGATAACTCCGGCCTCCCGGTGGTGATCTCGGCAGCCAAGCGCACCAGGGCGATTGACTTCACCGGAACGACCGTGGACGGCAAGACCTTCACGGCATCCGACTCCCGGGGTCCGGTGACCGTGGTCAACTTCTGGTACGCCAATTGCGCGCCGTGTCGCGCAGAGGCTCCCTTTCTCCAGGGTCTCTCCGAGAAATACCAGTCCGACGGCGTGAAGTTCATCGGCGTCAACATCTTCGACCAGCCCGCGGGCGCGCTTTCGTTCGAGAAGACCTACAAGATCACCTATCCCTCGGTGATGGATGTCGACAGCGGCGCCGCGAGGATTGCCTTCGCCGGAGCAGTCGCCCCGACGGCTACCCCCACGACCTTTGTGCTGGATGCCAAGGGGCGCATCGCCGCGCGCATCGTGGGGCAGCTCGAGTCGCAGTCCATCCTCAATACGCTCATCTCCGACACGCTCGCCGAGAGCAAGTAGTGCAGAACCCGATCTACCAACTCATCTTTGGTGGCAACCTCGCGGTGGCACTTCCCCTCGCCCTGCTCGCGGGGATCGTAGCCTTCGCGTCGCCGTGCGTGCTGCCACTGGTGCCCGGGTACCTCGCCTACATCGGGGGATTCGCCGGGAGCGCGGAGAGGAATGTGCGCGGCGCGAGACAGCGCAGTCGACTTCTGCTCGGAGTCGCGCTCTTCGTGCTGGGTTTCAGCGTGGTCTTCGTCGGGCTCACGCTTGTCGCTGCGGCGCTCGGCGCGCTGCTCCTGCCGTGGATCGGCGTGATAACCCGAATCGCGGGCGTCGTGCTCATCCTCATGGGACTCGTCTTCATCGGGCAGTTCAGCTTCCTGCAGCGGGACTTCAAACCGCGCTGGCGCACTACCACCGGGCTCGCTGGAGCGCCGCTGCTCGGCCTCGTCTTCGGACTCGGCTGGGCGCCATGCAT
>JAYTTG010000394.1:0-4566 GCA_043745175.1 Microbacteriaceae bacterium | reverse complement strand
AGCCAGGCCGATGGAGCGCAGTATGCCGCCACCGCGGATGCCGGAGCCGCCGTGCGCGCTTCAGCCACGATCGCCGAGGCCGCCCGCTCGACGCTCGCCGACCTGCGCCGGGTGATGACCATCGTCGGCGGTCCGGTCGACGACACGTTGCCGGAGCCCCGCACCGACATGACCCGCGAGCTTTTCGACGTGATGAGGGATGCGGGCCTCGAGATCATCTTCTCCGAGAATGGCGAGCCCTTCGTTCTCGGTGATGGCCCGCAGCTCGCGGTATTTCGCATCGTGCAGGAGTCGCTCTCCAATGCGCTCAAATATGGTGGAGCCGGCACGCGGGTACGCATCACCTCAACTTGGACTGACGAGGGGCTGCAGGTGGTGATCGATGACGACGGTGTGCGTGCGGCCGCTCGGCGTGAGGGACTCGACCCCGACAAACTTGCGCAGAGTCGCACCTACACCTTCCAGGATGACTTGGATGCCCTCACCGAGGTCATAGTTGGCCCAGGGATGAGTGAGATGCGGGAGCGCGCCGCACTGTACCGGGGCATCCTCAACGCCAAGATGCTGCCTGGCGTTGGTTTCACTGTGTCGGCGGTATTCCCGTCGATCCGCTACGACAACGGCGTGCACGGCGTTAATCTGCGCGATGGCCAGGACTGAACCCGGACCCCCCGCCGACGATCAGCCAGCCGACGATCAGGCAGCCTCGGGCGCGTCCCGCTGGAACACGGATGACCGCGCCACCGCTCGTAAGGGCGTGGCCGTAGGGCTTAGCGCAGCCGCCTACGGTATCTCCTACGGGGCTTTGGCAGTAGCTGCCGGACTCGATGTCTGGCAGACCTGCGTAATGAGCCTGTTGATGTTCACCGGCGGCTCGCAGTTTGCTCTGGTCGGGGTTATCGCCACCGGGGGAGTGGCAGCCGGGCCGGCGGCCATCGCGAGCGCTGCCATCCTCGGTATCCGCAATGGTATCTACGGCATCCGCGTCGCTCCGATCATCGGCGCCGGCCGGTGGCGCCGATTCGCTGCGGCGTGGGTAACCATCGACGAGTCCTCCGCGGTTGCCACTAGCCAGCCCACGCTTCGCAGCCAGCGCGTCGGATTCTGGGTGACTGCGCTTTCGGTTTTCATTGGCTGGAACCTCACCTCGCTCCTCGGTGCGCTCATCGGTAATGCCCTGGGCGATGTGCGCGTGTACGGTTTGGATGCTGCTGCCGCGGCCGCCTTCCTCGGCCTGTTATGGCCCCGCCTGCGCCAGTTGCAGACGATCGCAGTCGCCGCTGCCGCCGCGGTGATCGCCGCGGCAACCACTCCGGTGTTGATCCCCGGCCTGCCGGTGCTTGTTGCAGGAATAGTCGCGGTAATCGTGGGCGGGTTCAACTGGTTCGGCAGTCCGAGTCCCCAACCCGATCCCCCGGGAATTCCGACATGACCCTATTCGCTCCTGCCCGAGTGCCTCGCATGTCAGGATTCGCTCGTGACCGGCGCCCTCTCATGACCGGTGCCCTCTCGTGACGCTGTGGCTCATCGTGATTATCGCGTCTTTGGCGTGCCTGTCGCTCAAGATCGCCGGGTACCTTGTGCCTCCCTCACTCCTCAAGAAGCCCGCCCCGGCCCGCATCGCGAACCTGCTGACGGTCGCCCTGCTCGCGGCGCTGATCGCCGTGCAGACGCTCGGTTCGGGAAGCCGCATTGTCGTCGATGCGCGACTTCCCGCGCTAGCCGTAGCCGCTCTCCTGCTCGCGCTGCGGGTCCCGTTTATCGTCGTCGTGGTCGCGGCGGCAGCGGCGGCTGCTCTCATCCGAGCAGTCTTCTAGGCCGGAAGCCACAGCGTCCAGCCTCTCTCGGCCCACACCGCACTGCCACATCCCGCCGCCGCATCCCGCCGCCATATCCCGCCTAGGCACTGAGCAGTCTCAGGTCGCGAAGGGCGGCCCTCTTCGAGGGCATGAGGCGTGGCCGCTGGTTCGCATCAACCTCTCGGGGTGGAATCAGCCAGAATCCTGCCTCATCCTGTGCGGTCTCCCAGCCTTTATTGTGAACGAGCAGGTGGTGATACCGACACAAAAGCACTCCGTCCAGGATGTTCGTCTCTCCGTGATCCCGTTTCCAATGGTTTGTGTGATGCGCTTCGTACCAGCGGGGTGGCCGATCACAGTCCCCGAACATGCACCCGCCCTGCGCGGCGGCGAGCGCGATCCGTTGGCGTTTCGAATAGCGCCGCTGCTCGCGACCGAGATCGAGGCGGTGACCCGATTCGTCGAAGTCGAGCTGCACCGTGCCGGATTCGCAGGCAATGTGCTCCACGGTCTCGAGGGAAATCGGAATGTCGCATCCTTCGATACGTCCATGACCCTGCCTGGTCTCGAGTGCCGTCCTGGTGACCAGAACCCGCACCGATGGCTGTCGAGAGCCGAGGATGCGCCTGCTGTCACCGGTCTCCGCGCTCACTGCAATCCGAAGCAATTGCGTAAACGAATCGTGCACATACTGGTCCGTTGTCCGCTCGTCGGAAGAGATCCCCTCAGCCCTGGCCTTGTCGGCGTCATCGACGAAGCGCACGCCTCCAGGGCGAGGCGACGTGAGCGAGTCGTAGACGTCGTCCCAGAAGGCGGCGGACTCGATATCCGGGTCGATGATGTACCACGAGAGTCCATTGGGCCGCCGTGTGCGGCGCACAGACCGCTCCTCGAACGCCGCCCGCTCGCGATCTGCGATGCCGGCCTCGTCCAGTTCGTCTCGTGGGCGGCGAGCACAGCGCAACAACTCGTCCGCGTCGAGTCGTGCGGCCTCAATCACGAGGAGGTGGGCAGCGCTCGCAAGATCACCAGGAGTCACCGAACCGGCACGTTCGGATGGCGCGCCGAGCCCGATGCGGATGGCACGTGCAGCGTCCACGGAGAGGCTTCCCGCTGCGACAGCCGCGCCGACCTTTCGAAACCATGGTTCGGCACTCGACAAAGCCTCGACTGCCCCGGAGTCGCGTGCCATAGTGCCGGCCTGAACGAGGGCGGCGGCATTACGTGCCGTCGACCCGGTCTCGTGGCGGATCAGCGCCTCGGGAGTTCGAAACCCCTCCCGTTGGGCGAGCCCGGCATAACCGAGCTCGCGCCGGGACCGGTGACTTATCTCACCCGCGACAATCGCAGCGTTGGCCCCGAGTCCGCGGGCGAGGTCAGAAAGCTCGCGTTGGATGCGTAACAAATCGAGGTCGGAAAGAGCGCTCGTCAATCGAGAGCATCCCGCCACGAGATCTAACGCTCGACGCGCGCCATCAAGCGATGTGTCGAAGGACACCTCCGAGGAAGGCTCGGGACAAAGCTTCAGTTAACGGCGTGCCCCTACTGTTTTAGAGTCGAATTCAGACTGAGCGCCCTCTGTCAAATCTGTGGACTATAAGGCGATAAAGGCGGCGTGAAGGAGGAGTCGGGGTCCCACGACGAGGAGAGACACCCCAGCGACTGCTACCCCTCGAGGTCGTCGATCCCCGGCATCCAGCTCAACCCGGGCTCGCCCCAGCCACTCTTCTTTACCGCCTTTGCCGCAGCCTTACCCGCCGCGTGATCGAGACGGTCCACGTAAAGCACGCCCTCGAGATGATCGTATTCGTGCTGGAAGATGCGGGCGAGCCATCCTTCCGCTCGGATCTCGAACGGCTTCTGGTCGAGATCGACAGCCGTGAGGATGGCGAGTTCCGATCGCCGGAGTGCATACCGTTCGCCGGGCACCGAGAGGCAGCCTTCGGATTCCTTTTCTTCATCCGCCGGTCCGATCGGCACCGGGCTCACCCACAGGGTTGGATTGATCGCGACGCCGTGCCAGAGGGTGTCGTCATCATCCGTCCAGTTGAATACGAAGAGTCGAAGCGGGATGTCGACCTGTGGCGCCGCGAGTCCCACGCCCGGTGCGGCTTCCATCGTCTCGAACATGTCGGCGACAAGGGTCGCCAGAGTGAGATCGAACGAAGTGACTTCGGATGCGCGGGCGTGGAGCACGGGATTGCCCGTGATTTGAATCGGGAGGACGGCCATTCGCCAAGAATATCGGAGGGCCAGCGGGTAGGGTCGTGCCGTGACGCCAGACCTCAGTGCCATCTCGGACCAGATCTCCCTCACCCCATCCGCCTACATCGGTATTCCCATCGCGCTGGTTGGGGCAGTTTTTCTCGCTTTGGGTGCCCAGTTTCAGCATCGCGGCGTGACCAAGGTCGACGGCCTGACAACGGAATCGTCTACCGCGGGGCTCAATCTCGGCCAGCTCCTGCTTCTCCTGCGCCGGCCCTCCTGGGTGATCGGTACCCTGATGCTCGGCCTCGCCGTCGTTTTCCAGCTCACCGCGCTGATTTTCGCACCGCTCATCGTCGTTCAACCCCTGGGAGCGATCGCGCTGATCGTCACCGCGATCGTCAACGCACGTGTGTCCGGTGTGAAGCTGAAGCAGGATGCCATCCGGCCCATAATTTTTTGTGTCGGAGGCGTCGCGTTGTTCGTCACCTTCGCCACGATCTTCGCCCGGTCGAAGGAGATCACCCAGACCGAGCTCGTGACCGTGCTCGTGCTGCTCGGC